>NZ_CP065219.1 GCF_015767675.1 Vibrio navarrensis
TGAAGTCATCGGTCACGATAGCCCCAAAGCCGACCGTTTCATGTTGGGTTTCTTGAGGATCAGCCGGTAAGGTGAGCCGCCAAACCGCAAAGGCAATCACGCTAACGACCGTTAGAACAACAAAGGTGATACTGCGGTTACGCTTTTGTGTTGCCGCATTCACCTCTCCCCCTTCTTCAAAGTCGCCATCCGTGTCTTTGAAAAACCGTTTCTTAAGCCCGTCCAATCTGTGTCTTTGTTTATCGAACATGGGCGGCACCTCCTCCGGTGATGAGATAGAGCGTCGTGGTTTGTCCAGGTTTTAAGTGGTAGGCATCGAGCGCGGCTGAACGAGCCGAATAGCTGTAGAACTGCGCTGTGGTGAGGGGGATATCTTGAGTGTCTTGGTTTTTGAGCTGGTAAATGACGCCGGAGTAATCGGCACCAACAAAGACCGTTTGAGGAATGATGGCCAGTTTGGCGTCATCCTTTGGCAGCGTTTTGGGATCGACATCGTGGCGTTTAAAGCCAGCAATGGGTGAGCCATCATGAACAAAGCGCATCATCGATTTAGTGAGTGCTGTCATGGCTGCGGGATAATCTGCTGCAAGCGTGATGGGGCTTTTCTGCTCTTTGTAACTCTCGGACCAGACAAACTCGGTGACTAACGCTGGAGTGGACTTTGGGGTGATAAACAACGCAAATAAGCGTCCTTTTTCCGTGGTAAGGTGCGCGGTAAACGGTAAGGCGATGTTGATTTTTAATGTGATAGAGCCAGAGGCGTCTTTTTGGTTGCCTGATGAGGTACAAAACCCTTTGGGGCAGACAATCGAAAGGATGCGGTCATTTTTAACCACTAATCGGTTGATATTAATTGAAGACAGTGCCAAGGGTATGGTGTCACCTTCATTAAACTCATAGCTGACTTTACCCACGTTCTGCGCCATGGCAAAGGGAGCGATACAAAACGCCAATACCAAGGTGATTGAAACGAGGTGGCCGCGCCATCTTTGCTGTGGTGTTAATGATTGCTTATAGAGATTCATCGTTCTTGACCTCGACTTCTTCAATGGAAAGTAAGCCTAGTGAGCCTTGCTCATAGCTAAAGCTCACTTGATACCATTTCATTTCAGGCTCTAAAGCGCGTCGCCCTACGTACTTTTGCAGTTTGCCGTAGAGCTGCACTTGGAGGGTGTCGAGCGAAATGCGAATGGAATCGACAGAAAATTGGCTGCTTATGTTGTCTTTCTTAATGACGGTGGCCTCACGAAGCAGTTTGGGTTGTATACTGTTCCAGCTTTGTGCATCGACATACTCAATGAGTTGTCCAAACTGGCGTGAGACGTTTGCAGGGGTGACGTTGAGTTTTAAGTAGAGTAGATAATCGGCCATCTGCTCAAGGTAAGGCTCATCGACTGCGCCGTCCGAAACCGTAAAGGCTTTTGAAACCGTTGGGGGAATAAGAGTTCGGCTTTGATGGGTTAGGGCTTGATAACTGGTGTAACCCAATACCAGGTTGGTGATAAGCATAGCAAGAAAGCCTGCCACTAATAAGAAGTTGAGCAGGCTTTTGATGGCTAACCTATCCCGCTTAATATACGGGTCCATAACGGTTAGGCTCCTTAAAAAATCCAATACCTCCGACAAGCGGAGGGGGTGCGTTTAAAGAAAGTGGGACTGACAAAGGAAGCGCCCCACCAATAAAGTGACAAGATGATGATGTTGTCACCGTATTGCGCTTTGATGTAGCGTAACCCCCCGAACCAGCCTAGAGATAAAGCCAGTCCTATCATTTCGTGTTTAAGCCAAAATGAGAGCCCGAAGACAACCAAAGCGGGTGCGATTTCATCGGCTGGAAAGCCCAGAAATCGGCGTCCTTTGTTCATGTGTTTAGGGATTGAGAAAAACTGATGGGGGTCTTCCATAGCGATGCCTTACGCAAGCCCAACAAGCGGAGCACCAACGTTCCACAAAATAGAGCCGCCAGCAAAACCGCCCAGAGCAGCAAACCAGTTTCGAGTCATTAATCCGGTGACAACCGCACCAAATAATCCAGTGCCGAGCATGGCGGTTTCGACTGTCGAGCCTTTGCCGGCGGTTTCTTTCATGGCTTGTTTACCCGTTGCAAAAAGATCAGCGGCTAACGCTGGCTGCGTCACCAGAAGTGCAGAGACGGCCAAGCCAAGAGTGAAAGCTAAGGTGCGTTGAGTACGTGTGTTCATAATGTATTTCCTTCGTTGATTAAATAGTTGATTGATAAAGTGGCAAGGGTGCATAAAAGGATCGCCAGTCCTACCAGTACCTAGCTGTTGGCATAGGAGTCGTCGCGAAGAGAAATCGCGGTAGCGAAATTGACTACGGATTGGTTTAAGGGGGTAACCGCAATTTGAAAGAGGTTGCGAAAGCAGCGTCTTTTAAACTGCCTCTCTGCCTTGAGAAGGGTGTGAGTTCAATCCGTTGATGCGGTACGTTTTTGCGTTGACAAGAGGCGTTGTCTACGGATGCCTAGATTAGGCAAGCGGTATATAAAATTTGAAACAAATCCTGATGCTGGATCTTTTTTTATAAAAAAAAGCGTGGGATCTTAATTTGATGATCGGGCTTTCATATGTTCGTCAAACTTAGCAAGATGATCTCTAAGGCGAAAGCTTGCCTCTTGTCGTTTAGTTCTCTTGTTTTCTTTGGCAGAAGCTTCAAGTCGCTGGTTGGTTTCTTTGTCCATTTCAAACCAAATGCCAGTCATATCGTCTTTACGTGGCATTGTCTCTCCTTTCTCTTGGGGTCATTCCAAATGCTGTACGGCGTGGGTTGTTGATTGTGTGCGAGAAAAAAAGAGTTTTTGCATGTTGGCATAAACATACATTCAACTTCACTTAATGCAGCTTTTCGGTTGACGTGCTGTCGCCAGTTTTTCTCTGTGAGTGTGAGGTTGCGCTGCTTACGATAAATACGGCTGCATTTTTGTAGTTGTTTAATCAGTTCATTGTCGAGTTTGTACTGATGATACTTTTTTCGAGAAAGAGCTGGGCCCGTCATCAAACTGGTATTCACTGTTCTTTTCTTGTTGGGGATACAAGTCTGTATCCAGTGAACGCCAGTGACAGTGGGATTAACCAATGAACAGGTTAGCGCGGCAAAGACCGCTTTCTCAGCTACGTGGCCAATGGTTTTAATCTTTAAAATGGAGGTGTTTTGAACAAGATGTTCGAAGAGTATTGCTTTATGTCGGTCTTCACAGAAACCGTACACGATATGCAGGTTAGTCATGTGAGTCTCCTTCTATTGAACGTACATAGGTTTGATTAGGTGAGCAAACATATGTGCTTTCGCAAAAGAGTTTTTCAGTGCGTGAAATTGGCTGGTACTCCCAGTCGCCTCAGTGAGGACTTGGTCACCGCCCCAGCTCGACGCAGGCGGCAGTAGGTGATTTAAAGTTGGAGTTCTATGCCCTCCGCGCCCCTCGGCGCTCTATGCATAAACCGGATGCATTACTGTTTGAATGATCAGTTGTAGGTGAATGATAAAGCATCAGAAACAGTATGTAAATTTAAACTTTAAATATAAACCTAAAATTAATTATTTAAATTAAAGATTTGTCCACAAAAGAGGACAATTGAAGTAAGGCTATGAAAATGTAAGTAGGATAGAGAAATGTCGTTAGGCGGCAGGATCAAAAAACTAAGAGAAGAGTCGCTACATATATCGAAAAAAGAGCTTAGCACTATGTTAGGAGTAAGCCAGTCTGCTGTTAACCAATGGGAAAATGGTGTCAATTACCCGTCTCAGAAGAGGTTGATAGAGTTGTCGAGAGTTTTAAAAACAACTTATGAATGGTTAGTAAACGGCACCACGAGTTCACATAATGACGGTTCAGAGTATGAAATCCCATTCTATGAGTATGTTAACTGTAGCGCAGGGGCTGGTTTTATAAATGATAGCGAGGAATCTATATTAGTCAGTGCCCATTTTATTCCTCTACTGGGCGAAATGTCGTTGGATAAAGTGATCGCTCTCAGGGTTCATGGTGATTCAATGGAACCAGCGATTTCTGACAAAGGTATTGTTTTTGTTGATACTTCCGATAAGAAAATTATTGACGGTAAGGTTTATGTTTATCAACAAGAAGATGTTTTAAGGGTTAAGCGCCTTGAATATAGTGTGAATGGTTTAATGATAAAGAGCTATAACGATAAGTATTCAGATGAAAAAATTAGCAAAAGAGAATTTGATCGCTTCTGCATAATAGGCAGAGTGTTGTATAGTATAAATAGATTTTAAACTAAAACTTTTTTGAAAACACTGAATCAGTCTTATCATATAATCAGGTTTTTGAAGTAAAAAGTGCATTACATAGCACGCTACTACATAGTCTTCTATGTAGTGTAATTTTCAAAAACTAGAATGTGTTAGGGGTGAGCTCCTAACTGATAGCATTCGCAAAGTAGCCGTTCTCCCGTAAGTGAACGGCTTTTTTGTGCCTGAAATTTAAGCATTTGATTTTTTTTGCTGATTTTGTGTAAATTTAAAGCCCATTGTTTGGACTCTCAATCCAAGCAACCCTCAGACTCAAAATTCTCGTAATAACCGCATCAATATCAGGTGAATACACTCTCACGTGTTGGGTGGTGATGCTGTGGGTGAGTCGAATGTTCAGCACTACCCTACCCTAGCTAAATCGCAATACGATAAAGAATATCGGGCGAAGCGCAAAGCACGCAAGCGTGAGTTGATTGAACTTCATCATGAGGTCGTCTCTCGTGAGCAAAAATCCAATCCGAATTTTACTTTTGGCTTTTCTAAACGCAGTTTGTTACGTTCAGGTGAATGGGTCGATCTTCCACATGAGTATGCCTATACCTTAAAAGGCTGCGAGGAATACATTACTCATCCTCAACGCTTTCCTAGCCTTTTGGCATGGGGCGGTGCTGCTGCCGTCAAGAATATTCAGTGTAGAGAACTGATAGCAAAAGCTCTTGCGTGTATTTTACCTAATACGGATTTGATTGGTGGCCGCATTGGTCTACCAACCGAAGCTGGACTAAAAACTATCAGTTATGACCAACTTCAAGAAGATTACGCTTTGCGTTGGGGAGCGTTCATCTCGCCTAAGTCATTTGCTAAAGTCATGAAGTGCCTCAAACGTGCTTCTTACGTTTACACAGAACGGATCAATGTGTGTGTGGACGATGGCATGGAAAGCCATCACCTACATGCTTAATCAGTGGTCTAACCTCATTCCGCATCCAATTATCTAATAAATTACGTGACTCGTCATCAAAAATCACATGCCTCTCTGCTAGTGACTCAAAGGCAGCAAGATTTCGCAATTGTCACGAACGTGTCGGCATCTTCGGTGAAATAAATTCTAAAAATAGCTGCGGAATCTCGGGTCTAAGCTTACTGTCTACTGCACCGATGGCGAACTGCGCATCAGCAATATCCTTGCCGAGAATGCAATTCGCCCTTGCTTGGTTGGGAGGTGGTCATGGTTGTTCGCAGGGAGCGAAAGCCTACAGCATCGTCGAAACCGCAAAGCTGAATGGGTTAGAGCCATACGAATATCTTCACACCCTTCTGACTAAACTGCCGTATGCCGAAACGGTAGAGCAGTTCGAATCTCTTCTTCCGTGGAATATCGCCAGATACTAATATTTCTGGCTGCTCACTTCAATACTGCTGGGTATTAACCGCTTACACTTGACTCTAAGTAGCCGCGATTCGTGGATGCTCATTCGGCGATGGCTTAAACCGATCTCAGGTTCATTAGATAATAAAGCCCACTTTTATGATTACTTATGAATCACAACCTTTCACTTTTAAAAATTGAAAGATTTCGAAATCATTTCGTAAGTAAGTTGAGAACAATATCAAAGTAATTTTCTCATCAATAAGTAAAATAATTATAAGAAAAATAAATAAAACAAGTTGTTAACTCCTAAGTATGTTTAAGAGCTAACGTAGAAACGGAATAAAAGTCATTCTGGATAATCCTTGCCCAACGGGCGAAGTCAACCGTGTCGTGCAAGGCGTGATCATCCACCAATTTGAATCATAACTGAGGGTTTCAATACTATGTCAGCGAATATTGTATGGTGCCGAATAGACGAGCGTCTATTGCATGGCCAAGTGAAAATTACTTGGATGCCGGCTTCTGGCGCTAACACTTGTATCGTGTGTAACGACGATGTGGCCGAAGGCCCAACCGCCGAGTTCTCTCAAGCAGCGATGCGTGCCTCGGCCGGCGGAGAGTTCAAAACCTCATTTTACTCAGTCGACAAACTGTGCACCATCATTGGTAAAGCCAAGCCTGAGCAAAAAATCTTTATCGTGTGTTCGAACCCAACCGACGTTGCGCGTTTGATTGAAGGCGGCGTACCGATTAAGGCGGTGAACGTGGGTAACATGCACTTCCATGAAGGTAAACGTCAAATCACCAAAACCGTATCGGTGGATGCGAAAGATATCACGGCGTTTGAGCGCATCGCCGCATGTAATGTGCTCTCGACTATCCAGAACACCCCAGACCAAGATCCGGTTGAGGTGTTGACA
This sequence comes from Vibrio navarrensis, assembly GCF_015767675.1. NCBI lineage: Bacteria > Pseudomonadati > Pseudomonadota > Gammaproteobacteria > Vibrionales > Vibrionaceae > Vibrio > Vibrio navarrensis. The sequence continues at coordinate 6,529 of NZ_CP065219.1, forward strand.
CTAGCGAAAGCGAGCGCGTAATTCTCAACCGCCGGTATAGGAAAACTATCCCCGGCCCAAATAAAGGAAAGAGACAATGCTATTTGAAGCAATGCTTGTAGCGGTGTGGGCGTTCCTGTGTGGTATCGATAAATACGATGTGGCACTGAACATTCACCGTCCGCTGATCACTGGCCCGATTGTTGGTCTGATCATGGGTGATCTGGAACTTGGTCTGATGACCGGTGCGGTTTTAGAGCTTGCGTGGCTTGGCCTAGTGCCAAACGCGGGCGCTCAGCCGCCAGATGTGACCATGGGGACCATTGCCGCAGTGGCGTTTGCCATAATGACCAACCAAACTCCAGAAATCGCAATGGGTGTGGGCATGCCAATTGCGGTACTGATGCAGATGTTGATCATCGGTTTCTTTGCCATGTCCTCGTTCGCAATGGGTAAAGCGGACGACTGCGCTGAGCGCGGTGACTCTCGTGGTATCGACTTCTTATTAATCAGTATTTTGACTGCCCGTGCCACGATGTACTCGGTGGTCGCGTTCATCACGGTATACTTTGGTGAGCATGCGGCACAGTGGATTGACGAAAATGCGCCAACTATGCTGCTTGAAGGTCTAGGTATCGGTGCGAAAATGGTGCCCGCTATCGGTTTTGCCATGCTGTTAAAAGTGATGTGGAACAAAGAGATGGCGGGGATTTTCTTCATTGGTTTCGTGATGACCACATACCTTAAACTGCCGATCATGGCGGTAGCGGTACTTGGTGGATCAGCCGCGGTCCTTTACTACTTCATGACAGGCAGCCAAACCCAGGCAGCAGTAGGCAATAACTCTGTGCAAAGTGAGAATTACGATGACGACGGTATTTAATACAGACGCGCTTCCAAAAGAAGCGGAGCAAACAGAACGTTTCACCGATGAGATTGATGCATACCAAGACAACGAAGTACGTAAAGTGATCACCAAGCGTGAGCTTATTATGTGTGCCCTGCGTGGCCTGTTCATGGAAGGCAACTTTAACTTCGAACGTATGCAGGCTGGCGGTTACGCGTACTCGATGATCCCAGCGTTGAAAAAAATTCACGGCAACAACAAACGTGATTTTTCGACCTCGTTGAAAAACCACCTCCAGTTCTTCAACAGCTCGCCAAAACTGTTCACTTTTCTACTTGGTCTGTCCGTGGCAATGGAAGAGAACAAAGAAAAGCCAAGCACCATCAATGCCGTGAAAGTAGCCGGTCTTGGGCCACTAGGTGGTATCGGGGATGCGCTTGACCACATGACACTGATGCCATTGACTTTAGCACTGGGTGCGGCGATTGCCGCCGATGGTTCGATTGCCGGCCCATTTGTGTTCTTCGTACTGTACCAAATTCCGCACTTCTTAGCGTATTTTGGCTTGATGTTTCTTGGCTACAACGCTGGTGCGAAAGCGATGAGCGCTATGAGTGGCGTGACCGAGAGGCTCGCGCGTGCGGCTAACATCATGGGGCTGTTCGTGATTGGTGCGTTGACCGCTACTTTCATCAAAGTGCACACCACGCTGGAGCTCGAAATGGGTGGCAAAGTGGTCTCTCTACAGCACGATTTGTTTGACAAGATTATGCCGAACCTGCTGCCACTGGCGCTCGTGTTCTTCATGTTCAAAATGGTGCGCGGCAAAGGCTTCTTTGCCAAGCCACCGGTACTGATTTTTGGCACGCTCGCGCTTGGCGTCGTGGGCCACTATTTGGGCATTCTCTAAGTCTGAGTAAAGGCCTGGGCGAACGCATAGATGGCTTGGAAAGTAGAGCCGCTATACGCCCTTTTCTTCAAATTTCCGCTGTATTGACCGTTTAACTGGCGTTGTTGACTAAATGCCGGGAACCTTTTGCCTATTCATCGATCAGATCCCGTGAGTATCTTCAAGGGACGGGACCATGGGCAAATCGACACGCAAAATCACAAACTGGAAAGAGTACAATCAAGCCTTGGTGAATAGGGGAAGCCTCACCTTCTGGCTTGATGAGAAAGCTAAAGATGCTTGGCAATGCCAAGAACATCATGGAAGGAGGGGAAGAGGTTTTCAGTTCAGTGACACGGCTATAGAGACTGCGCTTATGCTCAAAGAAATTTTCGGCTTGTCACTACGAGCAACGGAGGGCTTCATCAATTCACTGTTTAGATTGATGGATGTGCCGCTGCGTTCACCGGATTACAGCTGTATTAACCTGAACTTTGGATAAGAAACTGAGCTAGCAGAGGAACTAATTGCTCGTTCCCTGATCTGATCATTCGACCAAAAGTGAACAGATACCTCCAAGGAACGAGCATGGACAAATTAATTGAAACCTTCTGTGATGTCGATGATTTCTGTCAGGCCCTGTAGTGGCGCTGAGTCTAGTGCCACTTTGATCTGAACATGACTAAAACCTCCCACTTCACGAGCGACATTTACGGTATGTTCAAGTAAAACTACATCCATATCGTTCGCAATTAAACGATGACGAAAATCACATAAGGTACCTTGTGAAAATGGCGATTCCTCGCTGCCTAGACAGTCCAGTACCATTTGCCAACGTTGGTCAAACATCGCTTCTAATGTCGCTCCGGCATCCGATTTTTGCTCGTATGCTTGGAGAATCGTTGCCATAGCTAAAAGAGCGGCCGGAACAGCAGGCTTTCCTCTTGGGTGGTCAGCATACATCGACATAAGCTTATGATTAATCTCTTCATTAATGATGAGATGACGATTAGTTCGTAAGAACACAAACAGTTTTTCGGCCTGTTTTAACTTTTTGCAAATAAACTGCTCTTTTTTGGAAAGAGCAGTAGGTGGTTCCCAGTTTCTAGAATTAGACATAATCCATCAGTTTATAAGATAACAATACTGTGTATTTGATCATGCTTTGGGTCTGAAGTCACTGTATGTTTTTTAAACTGATCGGTGCTCTAGGAGCAGTTATGTAGTATGAGTGACAATTTAAGCCCTTTTCTTAATACGACTTTTCGCCATTGCGCTTTCACGCGCTAAGATACCTCGACCATAGCGCAAAACCATTGCCTCACTAGACCAACGGCCAGATTGCTGTATTTGTAACGTGCTGTAGCCCTTTCTAAGCAAGTCCTGTGTTGCACCGACTCGTGCGCTGTGTCCGGTGAATGGTTTAATACCATGACGTTTTAAGCCAAGATCATGCCATGCTGAATAGAATATTTTTTCGACCAGTTTAGTTGTAATGCCTTTATGGATTTGCTCACCCGTTGCCTCATCCACTTTAGGCTTAAAGCACGAGTTGTGCTTGGAAATGCCAACAAACAAGTAGCCATCTGCGCCAATGTCGAGCTTTGCCGCATCGGTATAATCCAAAATCAGGCTCACCACATCCTCGCTAAGTATGCAAGTATCCGGCTCCCCCGAATGGTTTGTTTTAGTGACAGGAATGGTCAGAATGGCGATTCCGTCTTCCAGATGAAGATCACAGAGGCGAATGTTTGCTAATTCAGCGGCCCTTAGCATGGATTCATAAGCAGCAGCAAGTAAGGCTAGGTTACGTTTAATCAATAATCTTTCGTTGCCACCCCAAAGCTCAATCAAGCTCATTAAGTGTCGTTCGGTAAAGGGAGACGCTTGCTTGATGACTTCACCAGAACGCACTTTTTTCCGAGATATTGCTTTGATCCTGTCCTCAACATGAATATCAATGCAAGGGTCAGGGCAACCAGTTACGCGGTGAAAGCGAGATATCGCCCAACGATATATTGCTAACGTGTTACGGTGTAACTCGTTAGCATGTTCAATAAAGAAGGTTTCTACCGTGGCAGGTGACGCGGGTAAGGAATCGCGGTGGTTCCTTACGCACCAGTCAACAAAGCATTTCCAAGCACTTTTGAGGCGACGCAACGTGTTTGGGGAATAGCGTTCTTTTCGCTTTTCAAATTCATGGAGAAGATGGTCAAAAACAGCTTGAAACTGTGGGCTCGTGGCGACATTAACGCCTTTTTTCTGTGCGGCCCGAATTGCCGCTTCTACGTGCTCTGGCCGTACATCGGAAAAGTCGCCAAGGAGAGACAGTTGGTTTTCGATCATACTTTATCAACCTTAATGTTCACTTGAAACATCCTGAGTATCGAACAAACTTTTTTTATTCCAGAACACCTCAATATAACCATACAGAAGTTTAAATTTTTGTCAATTTCTGAGAATTACAGTTCTCAGAAATTGATAGAGTAGGATCCTTCTGGATTTAAAATGTGACATTGTAACATTTTAAATCTGAATTTATTTTGGGGAATAGTTATAACAACTCAACCATATGTGCTCCGCGATCCTACGGAGAGTTTTAATGTTGGAAGTGCCAAGGAAGAAGTGAATCTATAGCAAGCTCTGTCTTGCCAGCTCTTGTTATGACACTCAATTATGTGGATTCATAACAAGATAAATAACATCTCTACGTCCCGATAGGTGATACCGCCAGTACAACTCATAGCAACGAAGAATGGAAAGCATGGTAGGCGTAGACAGGAGGGTGAGTCTTGGTGACCTCAACTGAGTTGATGGAGAAAATCTGCTCTACAACCAACTTAAATCAAGATCTTAGATGCGTGAAGAAGAAATAAAGGATGTGCAACTGTCGACACACTTGACATCGATGCGACCATTTCGAAACATCGACAAGCTTTAAACGGTTGCGTATGTGCTTCGCCAGATAACGAAGCGTAATCGAAGTCGAGAGTTACAGATGATAATAGCCGAGTTAATTCAATACCTAAGAGGTTAGCAACACTACTTTAGACTCGCCATACGGCAAAGCAGCAGCGTTTGGACGAATTCGGGCGACGCCTAAGATGCTACCGACTTAAATATCGTAATCGCAGATACAGCATAGCTACAGCAACAAGATACCAGAGCGTAATGCGTGTAAGCTAGGGATGTCAGAGTTGGTATTAACACCCCAAGTTAATCATGGTTCGAGGTATTGGGGCTGTATTGTACTAATTGCGAAATGGGTACGAGTCGCTGAAAGTGTATTCGTAGTCGCCGTATGCGACCTACGTTTATATTGTACTTATACGGTGATGTGAGAGGACGGAGGCCGGTGAGGTGAGGCCTCCTCCTACTCAATTCAAATTTAACACTGTGTCAGGTTTTACGCCTTTCTCAGAGTAACCTGAATTGGCAGACCATCTTTACACATAAAAGATACGGTCGTTTTGCTGCCTTTCACGTCTGCTTTCACGTTGCTGTGTTCACCCGTGAGTTCCCATGCACCGTGCAGTGTCACCATTACTGGAGCGTAATCACTGAGCGTATTTTTTTCCATGTTTAGGTCTGGGTTTGCCACACTTAGTTTCAGTTGGTCTTCACCTTCTGGTTGAGTCATCACTAAAGATGATGTACTCACGGCGCGAACGTATTTATCCGTGATACGTGCAAAACTAAATACAGAGTAACCCGTTGCACCCGTGGCTTTATCACGAACAATGTGAACGTTGCTGTTCTTTTGCACCACTTCGTACACATCGCCCGCTTTCACCGCTTCTGCAACCTGTGCCATTTTCGTAGGTGTGGCATCAAGAATGACGATGTATTCATATTCAGCGTTATCTGGTTTCACACCGTGGTTAATCCAAGCCGATTGGAAGTTACCGAAAGTTGGCTGTTTTTTCTGGTTATCGCGTGATTCTTGCGCCTGGCGACGCACCTGGATTTCGGCACCTTTGACGATGTAGTAACCGTTACCCATGCCATCGATCAACCAATCACCTTCTGTTAACGTCGCTTCGTATGGGAACTGAGTGATCTTCTCACCGTTGACATTCAAAGAGTCTGTTAATTGAGTGATACCGTGTTGGAACAGGGTCGTTTCTGTCGGATACTCGCTGTTATTGTTGCGGATATCGTTACCCGTCAGTACCAGACGGTTGTCGAAACTGAACACCGCTTTCTTCGCTGTGAAAGCCGGATCTATTACTGGCGCGTAAAGCATTGGGTTTTGTAGGATGAAACCAAACGTACCGTACTTCCCATCTAAGCTGGTTGCCCCGTTAAACTTAACGTCGTTTTTCAGCATCGTGGTGTGTGGGTTTGGTGCATCAAGCAGCTCCCACGGCAAATGGATCGTGGTACCACCCGGTGGACGGTTCCAGTCCCAGCCGTTTTCATCGTAACCGTAGTCAGATTCTTCACCAAATTTGTGAATTTGCACCGTACCGTGTGATTGGTATCGACCGTAACGGTTAGCAGGGCCACCGCCACCGTAGATCTCTGATGACCACACGTATTTGTTCCAACCTTTCATGGTCACCATCTTATCGGCAAAACGATGGATACCCATGGCTGCGTAGTTAAACGCCGTAAAGCCTTGTGGGTGAGATTCTGGTGTAACCTTAGTTTTAAAAATCTTCGCACCATCTTTGGCAGAAAGCTGCTCAATACGAAGATAAGCACTGGCTAGCTCTTTATCAACTTGATTCGACTCTACGCCCGCTAAAGCCAGGTAACGCATACCTATCGCCACTTTATCCACACTGGTTTTAAAGAATGGACGACGACCAATCACACCCAGACCTGGGTTATTGTTACTGTAAGTACGCGCCGCCAGCATCGCTTTCTTCAATACTTGACGCGCCTCGGTAGACAGCTCGAATGGTGTGCCGCGCAGTAAGTACGCAAGATGTCCACTCGCGGAGAGTGCAGCAAATGAGTAACCTGGGTAGTTACCTTGATGACGCCACGCTGTGCCATCTGGACGGAAACCATCTTCATAGCCCACAGGCACCTGCGTCACGTTAGCAGACATAAAGTTACTAAACTTATTCATCAACGCGATACGCTCATTCTGATCAGGCACAGTCAGCGTCATAGAAAGTTGAGCAAGCAAAAGTGTGTTCAAATAGTCCATATCTAAGGACTTATTGTTGACAAACATACCAAAGCCACGCTCATTAAATTCACGCGAGTACCACAACAAAGCGTCATGCACTGGTTTCATTAGATTTGTTTTCGTTAGGACGTCTTCCATCAATAGGATTGAGGCGTACCAATCACGCGATGCATAACCCCAGTGGTGAGTTGCGATTAAGCCAGAGCCTTTTTGAAAACCTTGATCCAACAGGTGCTTAGACATCAGAATGTACTTGTTAGCTAGATCTTGGCGAACAGTAGCATCGTTACTTGATAAATAAGCACGACCAATTTTACTCATCAGCTCAGAGAACGGGCGCAGGTGGTAGTAGCCATCAACCAAGGCTTTGTCGTAATCGTTCATGTGTTTTACTTGGTAAATCACATTTTGTTTTTTCGTGATGATGTGAGGACCATTAATCACACCATCAGCATGTTGAGTTAAACCTATATTCGCGAATTCTTCATCGATGTCACGCAGTACTTTGGCGCTCGCCTTACTGTCTTTAATGTAGTAATTGATCAGGTCATTTTTGATACGAGTAACGCCAGCAATTTCTTCTGCACTTGCTTGCGGTAGCTCTTTTGGCAGTTTGAAATCGATTTCTGGTACGTCAATCGCGGTCGTAACCGTGTAGTCTGACCATTGGTAGCGGGCATCATCAATACTGACCATGACGCGGTCAATGTAGAGTTGGCCAGCTTTGTCTGTTTTCGGTGTGATGCTCAGCCCATCCATTACCGAAGATGGCATGCCATTCATATCACGCTCCACAGCAAAGCCGATTGCTCGCCAACCTGTAAAGTTGAGTTTCGCGTTTGCTGTGCTTGAGCCAAGTTTGAATTCTAGCTCACCATCATTTGCTTCTTCGTTATAAACCCAAGTAGAAAGAACGGTATAACCCCAACGGCCCCACTCTTTGCGAATGGTTTTTATTGGGTAGAAATTAAAGCTTTGATCGATAACAAGCGGTGCGTTTGGTTCATATTTCCAGATCAGAGATTGTGAACCGTTCAAAAAACGATTTTTAGTGACATCAATAGAACCTTCACCATCGATCGACACATAATCAGGCACAGACGCTTCTTCGAATGAAAGCATCTTCGGCGTCATCATATTCACTTGTTGTTCAACGACTGGCGCAGCCTCTTTCTCTGTCGATTTAGCAGCATCAGCCCATACGTTAACTGACAATACGATTGAAATCGCGGCAGCTAACACGGTACGACTTGAAATACTCATGTCTATTCCTTCTAGAGGACGCGGGGGCAACCCCGCGACACATTATTTAATTTTATTCAGTGTGATTTGGATCGGATTGGCTTCTACTGTGGTGAAGTTAACCACGGTTGTGTCTTTAACACGCGTTAATGAAACCGTTGTTGGTAAGCTATCGGCTTGCCAATGACCGTTAAGCACCACGGAGTTCGCTACTGGTTGAGATGGACTATGACGCCACTCACGAGAGTAGATACTCACCTCTTTTTGCACGCCGTCTTCGGTGTATTGCGATGCTTCTTTACCTTGGTATAAGTTGAGGTCTGGGTTAACCATCGCAAGATTAATGGCTTGGCCTTTCTTCTCCACCATCAACATGGCTGGTTTGTCTACACTGGCAATCACACCCGATTTGAACTCTGATGGCGCAAAAACAGCGTAACCAGTGGTTCGGCTCACACGGTCAACGACCACGTGTGCTTGGCTATCTTTTTGCAGGACTCGGTAAGGAGCCGCCTTTTTATCATCCAAAGTGCTGGCAAATGTCAGTAACTCTTTTTGCTCTGGATTGACTAAAACGGCGTATTCGTATCCCGCCTTGTCAGGCGCTTTACCATGATCAATCACAGCCGTGGCAAACTCACCCTCGGTGGCAGAGCTGTTCTTTTGATGCAGTGATTGCTGCTTATGAGCCGCCACTTTAACAACGCTGTTACCCAGAATAAAATAAGCATTACCATCTGGGTCGATGATTTGTTGGTGACCATTTCTGGCCGCCTTCAGCGCTGTTTCTGAACCCTGATAAGCATTACCGTTAACCAGCATGGTATCGCGTGGAGAGCGAATCGCATGTTGGAATAAGGTGGTTTGTATTGGGTAGTCTTTCACCTTAGTTACAATGTCACTACCTAGCGCAACAATTCGGTTATCAAAGAAAAAGACCGACTTGTTAGCACGGAAAGAGGCATCATATTTAGGGTGGCCTTGCAGCACCATGGCATACAAGCCATTTTTTCCATTAGAAACTGCGCCAGCATAGGTTTGTTCAGAGAACAACATCTCTTCTAAACCAGAGAAACGGTCAACGTTGAGTAGATGCGCTTCAACCTGCGCCATCGGAAGCTGGACTGCTGTCGTGCCTGGCCAACGGTTCCAATCCCAGCCATCATGGCTGAATGCACGCGTCTTACCGTCTGCATCCATGATCTCTAATTGACCATAATTGATGTAACGCCCGTAGCGGTTTGCATTCGCATAGGATTCATGGCTGACTAAGTAACGGCTGAAACCGCGTACGGCAGCAACCCAGTCATCTCGGCGTTGAATGCCCATACTGGCATAGTTCATTGCCCAGTTACCCTGCGGGACAGAGCCCGCTTTAAAGCCCTTATCTAGCAAGAAACGACGGAATGAGTCATCTTTCATACCTTTGGTTAAACGCAGGTATGCCGATGCCATATCCGGGTCAATATCTTGTTTGCCATCCGGTGTGCCAGCCATTGCCATGTGCTGGAACGGCTCAACAGAGATGCCTTCTTTACCCGTTGGGTGGCGGCCTGTAATGGACATTAATGTTAGTCCATCATTACTCCATATTTCCGACATTGCGGTGGCTTTTTTCAGCGTTTCATGGGCGTGCGTATCGATCGCATATTTTGTGCGAGCTAACGCTTCAACCACAGGGGTTAACCCTGTCAATGCGCCTTTAGCGTAGGCTGGATAGTGTTGAGAGTGGTGGAAGATAGAACCATCTTGCTTAAAGCCACCACTGAGACCATGAGAAGTTGAGATAGACTTAGACAGCCAGAAACCAAACTGAGCCAACAACATGTCTCGTGTTTCCGCGTCTTCTTGCATCAAGATGCTGTACAGCATGCCACGCAACTGCGTGTTCATGACATCAACGTTAAAGCTGGTCATCTCTTCGACTGGTCGATAGATACGCCCTGTCCCCGAGAACCATACCATCATCTCAGTAACGTCTTTGCTTAAGCCGTGCGCTTGCAATAGATCACGTGCTAAGTAATGCGCCTGGAATAACGCACGCAATGTATAACCAAAGTGATGTGCAGTACCAACACCACTCTCGGCGGTATAGCCTTGTGCTAATGCGTAGCGCGTTAATTTAACGTACTTGTCAGTGAGATCAGCACGCGTGTTATCATCCAGTTTGCCTTGTAATGCTCGCGCAATATCGAGCATTAACTCACCATAACGGCGCAAATCGGCCGTATCAAACACCACCTCAAAACCATTTTCATCAAGCAAACCACGATTCACGCCTTTGTCGAGGAATAGTTTCAATCGGTTGGAGTTATCAAGCCCTTCACCAACTATCACACCATCGACTTCTTTCAGATTGTAAGCGGCGTATTTCTTTTCGATCTCAGCGAACTTTGCGTCGCTGTTACCTGGTGCTGTACCAAGTGCAAACGCATGCAATTTCTCATGAATGTCAGCAATCGAACGAGGCGCCTTAGCGGATGATGTCGCTTTTGCACTCTCATGCTGGCGAGCTTGATATTGGTTGATAAAACCATAATAACGGTGCAACGCTAACCAGTGTTGGTTTGGCGCGGTATCAGCAGCTAAATTCACAAACGGGACTTGTGCGTCACGTGTTGACCAACGAGGATCAACAGGAATGCTCACCATCACCTGATCCAGATAAATCGTTCCCTTATCTACCATATCTATGGTGTCAACCACCAACTGATCCATGGTTTCCGTTGCTTTGCCTGTCATGTCCTCGAACGGAATCATTAACTGACGCCAACCTTCGAAATCCATGTTTACATCAAAGTAGACTTGAGTTTTACCTGCCTCTTTGAATGAAAAACGCAATTGACCTTTGTTCGCTTTGGTATTGTAAATCCACGTAGTAAAAGCACTGGTCGACTGGTCTTTACCGTTAGCTTCAAAGTGCTTATAGCCAATTGGCTGGTTAAAAATGAGCTTGCCTTTGCGCTCAAATTCCCATTTAAGACCCGTATCGCCGTCTTTACGGAAGTCATTATTTAAGCTCAGCGTACCTTTTTCCGCCTGAATGGGCGCAGGCATGCCTTGCTCAAAGAAATACATATGTCCCGCAGGCTGCAAATAAGACGTTGTATCCACGTCTGCAGCCATGACCGCGCCACTTTGTAATGCAGAGAAGACAGCAAGTGGCAGGAGTTTAAGTGTCATTTTCATTTTCAATACAACCCACTCAATTAGAAAGAGTACGTGCCACGGCCGTAAAACATGGTCGTGTCTTGTGAATCACTCCAAGAGTACTGAGCACCGAGGTTAAATGAGAAGTTGCTTGCGGTTTCCCAGGTGAAATCGATGTTGGTTTCATAGAAAGTGTCATCAAGTTGTGCAATTGGCGCTGCAAATTCATAACCACCATTAGCCAGACGACCTTTGGAGAAGGTGATATGATCAAGCACTTCTTGTTTGGCTTTAAATTTCGCTTGTGCAGAGAAAATACCCAGGTTAGTGGAAATGCTGTTCGCGACTTCAACACCAACACCGAGATACAAGGCTTCATGCTCAAGTTTGTCAAAATCTTTCACTAAGAGAGAATTATCGGCTTGATTTTCTTTATAACCATCCACGCGAACCAATTGGTAATCGGCGTAAACAGATGGAAGAACAGTAAAAGAACCAACGTAAAGTGGGTAGTACAAATCCGCACTCACACCGTAGTTGTCACCACCAAACGTTGCATCTTCAGCGGTTGAACCAGAGTAAGAAGGAACACCATTCACATTGTGTTTGCTTAGGTAATCAGACCAACCAACAATGCCTTGTGCTGAAAGGTACATGTCGTCAAATTTGAACAGACCATGCAAGGCCGCATAGTAATTCTCGATATCCAGAGTGCGGTCAGTCAGACGGTTTTCCACGTCTGTTTTTTGTTGACTGAATGCTAATCCAACAATGGCATCACTTGAACGCATAAGATCGTAACCGAAGGCAATACCAGTGGATTCTGAGTCATAACCATCGTAGCGATTGCTACCATCATTAGTTACATACTGACTTGATTCAGACCCCAAGACCGATACCCACATAGAAGTGTTACCGTAATCCCCTAAAATAAAGTCTGTGCCACGTTTACGTAAGGTATTGGAAAAGAGAGATTGTGATGACATAACGCTGTATAAGGACGCCCCACTGCGATCTGGGCTGAGAGCACTCGCCAGCGCCGCCGCTTCTTCTTTAGTGGTTGCGGATTCTAACAGCTGATAAAGCCCTGAGTTCCATGCCTGGTTTGCATTAACATACTCATACAGTGCTTTTAAGTTGTACACATCATAAGCATCACCACCACCACTGGCAGCCAGTCCGGTTAGGTTGTCAATATTGACGTTTGCTGAAACACCTGTTGTAAAGACAAAACCCATCGATGTAGCGAGTGTCAATTTGACTAAATTGCTCAACTTAGTGTTTTTGTTCATCGACATTCTTATTCACCCCTTGATGATAAGGCCATAGTTTTAAAGTTGCGGGGTGTCGTAGCCTTTACCCTCAACTTACGAAGATATTCATTATATTTACAAAGTCTTTCGAAGTGAGTGATCTTGGTAAGAATTTTATATAAAAACTATTAAAAACCAAAAAAAGAAAACATTCGAAATATCATAAGTCACAAATGATCATGTGCCGTGAGGTCAAGAAGGGACAGAGGTCACATTCTGAGTTTTGCAGGATAACGCACTCAGACTCATACCCAGCGCAGCAAAACTAAAGAGAGGTTTATACCCATACGTAACCATAAAAAAGATGCCGAACTTGCGTCGGCATCTTGAGGTTAACTATAAATTAGCTTAAGAAGTCTGGAACATCATTTTGTTCCCACTCGCGTAAGTGTTTTTCTAAGAAATCACCTTGCTTAAAGTCTTCCATACCATAAGGTAAGCGATTCTTTGTTGGGATCCATACTTTGAGTTTTTCAATCACACCTTTGTATTCTGACTGATTTGCTAGGTTGGTATGCTCATTTGGATCGACGTTGTGATCATACAGCTCTTCAGAACCATCGCGATATTGAATGTAACGGTAGCGTTCATCACGCACGGCATGGTTTTTATATCCCCAAGTCGTCACCGCTGGCTTATTTCGTTTAAAGTCAGGGTTATTAATGAAAGGGGTCAGGCTTAACCCTTCGTTGGAAGGCACTTCTGGCAAACCGCATAGTGATGTAATGGTCGGGTAAACATCAAGTAAGCTTACCGCTTCTGTATATTCCACACCTTGTGTCTGTTTCGGCATTTTAATCACTAAGGGAACATGAGTAGACTCTTCCCATAACGTGTTTTTACGCCAGTTTCGGTGTTCACCAAAATTTTGCCCATGATCAGACCAAAGCATCACCACGGTATTGTCGTTATATTTACTCGACTCAAGCGCATCTAAGACTTTACCAATTTGCGCATCCACGAAGGCAATGCAAGCCAGGTTAGCGCGCACCAGCTCTCTCCAGAACGTCGGACTCACTTTTTCTACTGCTGCGTGGTCCCCTCCTTCAATTGCGCCCATCGTCATGGCTTTACCGTAAAGTGGGATATCTTTCATTTCGTCTTCGATAATGTCCGGCATCTGAATAGACTCAAGCGGGAACATTTCAAAATACTCTTCCGGCGCAGTGAAAGGCACATGTGGTCGAATAAAACCCGCCGCTAAAAAGAAAGGCTGATCGTAATCTTTGTGCAGTTGCTCGGCAGCCCAATGTGCAAAATATTCGTCCGGCATCAAGCCGCCCATTGGGATATCCTTACGCTCAAGTTCGCCCCAGCAAAGGGATTTTCCTTTCGCATCCGGACCAAATGTCGTGACGATTTGACCGCCATCTTTCGGAAATGGGTAGTATTTGTGATCATTGACGCCGTAACGACCATAGCCAAAACCACGCTCGAGGTATTCCTCGTTTTTGATTTCGTATTTATCTTGCTCAACGTGCCACTGCTTTTCTGCACGATAGTCCGAGGTACCATGATGGAAAATTTTGCCACACGCCATGGTGTAGTAACCATTCTGCTTAAAATGCTGTGGTAAGGTGGGAATATTGCCCATCACTTCTTCAGCGATCGCTGGAAAGTTTTTCAGACCAAGTTCTCGGTTGGTGTACCAACCTGTTGTCGTTGGCGCCATACCAGACAAAATCGCGTTGCGTGACGGACCACAAACGGGGACCGCACAGTGGGCATTGACAAATTTATGGCTTTTTTGCATCAAACGATCGATGTTCGGTGTTTTTGCCTGTACATGACCACGTAACCCACCAATCCAATCGTTTAGGTCGTCAATGGCGATAAACAGTACATTCGGCTTTTGGGTTTGAGCATGAACTAACGGGCTCAAGCTTAAACTCGCCCCTAACGCTCCAATAGATTTAAGAAAATTACGGCGTGAAATTTTCACTTGAACTCCTTGGTTTAAATTCTACGTTACCAAAACGATATACCCAACAACTCCAAATGCTTGGTCTACAGACGCGCAAAGTATGCCAACACCCACTATTGATGCAAATGCCAATAAAAACAACTGCAAACCCAAACAGCACTGAAATCATGCAATTGCATAAAAACCGGGCATGAGTGATCTATTTGGATATAGTAAAATTAAGACAGATGAAACTGAGAGACATGCTCATTGATGTCATCCTTACAGGCTGCTAGCTGCTCTGCGGTTTTTTCTAGCTGTTCAGCTCGCTCGGAGTAACGTCGGGTAATATCAACAATGACTTGCATGCTTTCGTTAAATGACTCAGCAGTCACGTTTTGCTCAACCGATGCCGACGATAAGTTAATCGCCTGCTCAGCAACATTGCTGACTAAATCTTGAACATTATGCAGGTGTGAACCAATGTCATTCACTTGTTGATGAGAGGCAGACATCGCATTGCGGCTTTGTTCCATGACTTCAACCGCTTGTGAGGCATCTTCACGCAATGAGGTGATGATGGTTTTAATTTCCTGAGTCGAGCTTTGTGTTCGTTGTGCAAGCAAGCGTACTTCATCTGCCACCACCGCAAAACCACGCCCCTGCTCACCAGCACGTGCCGCTTCAATGGCGGCATTCAGTGCCAATAAGTTGGTTTGCTCGGAAATGCTATTGATGACTTCAAGCACGGAGCTGATGTTTTCCGTCCCTTTCGCTAGCTGCTCAACGACAGTGGATGCGCCCATAATATTGCTATCTAGTGTGGTAAAGCCCTCAATCGCGTCGTCGGTCACTTCATTACAACGATTGATGAGCTGCTGACTTCTGCCTGCACTTTCTGCAACTTCAGAAACACTGCCTGTAATCTCATTCATTGTTGCCGTCAATTGAGTCATCGCCGTCGCAACGAGTTCAGCTTCTGATAACTGTAATTTCGAGCCGTTATTATTTTCCGTTGCCATCACGAACACGTCTGCCGCGATAGTGTTAAGTGCACCAAGGTTATGACAGATATCTCCCACCATAGCACGTAGCGATCTCGTCATATCGTTGATCGCAATCGCAAGGCTGGCCATTTCATCTTTACCTTTTGTTGGCAAGTGATGGTGTAATTCACCCGCAGCCAAGCGCTTTACAATACGAATAGTCTCATTAACCGGATTAACCACAGAACGCGTAATCACCAAACCAATAATGAAGCTCGCAATAACGGAAAGCAGGCAAACCACAATACTGACTATCGAACTAAAGTGCTCCGATTCCTCCATTTGGGTTTCAATGTTACTTGCTAACGTTTTGGCGCTATCACGCACTTGTACTGCATATGTGTTCATTACTTCACGAGTATGAACAAGGTTAGAAACATACAGAGCAACTTGATTTAACTCATTTTGATATTCAGCAACTTCGTTGTCCGTCACCATGATATTGCGATTCCACTCTTCAAGCTGGTGCTGCCACGCTTCAATCAATGACGGTTCTAACTGCAGTTCAACCTGCATTCTTACTTTACTTAGTTGTATTAATCTTAATTGTGCGTTGTCAGATAAAAACTCACTTGCCCACTTTTCTTCTACTTTTCCAAGCTGCTTATTAATGCTTTGAACCTTATTCATCTGTTGGTTGAAGGCATCAAACTCCTGCCCATAAGCGACACTAGCCAATTCAAATGCCTCAACTAACTTACGGTTATCCGGATGAGTGAAAATATGCTTATTAGCAATAAAGTTCTCTAAGTTAACCTTATGCCACTTTTTGAAACGTTGAGCATAAACAGGGTCTCGTGTATTAAGGTAGCTATTTTCTAATACTTGTAAACCAAACACTTCACGTACGCCAACATGTGCTTCAATCAACTGACTGACTTGGCTCTTCGTCACCGTTCGAGAGCGAAGACCTTCTCCGTAAATCACTAACGACAATAGTATGATAATAGCGAACCCGGCTCCTAGCCGTTTAGCAAAACTATACTGGTTCAAATGAAACATCTGATTTCCTCATGAATCTATTAAATAAAACTACGCATCTTGTTGAATTCAAACACACTTATCTCACGCAGATTCATAATCATCTGAATACTATATTATCCTATCTTATTTTTAATTATCCCGTCGTGACCTCACACACAAAACGAAGCACAACGAAACCTTACGAACCTTTCATGTTGTGTTAGTGAAAAGAAAGAAAAACGTTTACTAGGGCCTATTTACCTTTTGTGGTTAAATTTTGTTCGATGCAAAGGCGTTTTAATCGCGACGAGAGGTTTTCAGCCGTCATTCCGCACCTAATTATCTAATAAATAATGTAACTTTCATCACATAACGATTAATTTGGTCATCCAATGGTAGCACCCAAGTCGGTTTCTGATATCAATATTCGGTTAAACTATCTCTCACTACTATCAGGAGGTTAAACGTGACTCGTCATCAAAAATCACATGCCTCTCTGCAAGTGCCTCAAAGGCAGCAAGTTTTCGCAATTGTTACGAACGTGTCGGCATCTTCGGCGAAATAAATTCTAAAAATAGCTGCGGAATCTCGGTTAGAAAGCAATAACTGCTGTTGGCAATTGCTCTAAACTAAGATTCACGATGGTATCTCCCTTGCAATGCTATTTTTTCCTTATTAACTGAGTGTATATGAAAAATATTTTTCCAGATCGAATCCAACCAGGATGATATTACTCATAAAGCTAAACTTTCTTGCATTTTTACCTTTTTACCAACTGATTTGAGTTGATATTCAGTTTACTGAAGTGAGTAGCAGCTATTCCTACCGCAAAAGTTAATTCTATCAGTCTCGATGTTTAAAATCGGCAAATAATGTCGATATGTAGCTGCATCCATATTTGAAAATATCAACAACAAAGCCTGATAAAAAATAGACGATAAACTTGAATGTGACTCTAGCTATATATTTAATAACATGCACAAGTCAACACAGAGGACATTAAGTAAATTACCACCTTCTAAAGAAGGTGGTTTTGTGTGATCCATCTAAAAGTGGGCCTAGAATAGAACCTTATAGCACCACCGTATCACTTCATCTATCCAAGACTAAATTTATGGTGGCGCTTAAAGAGTGCTACTAAACAAAACTATTGAGTTCGTTGAAAACATTTAACGTAAGCGATTGAATTTACTTTAGACGGATACGAAAAAGTAAGCATTTTTGATATAAGGCAAAGCCGAACTGAATGATAGATGGAATCTTTCATGGTTTAATGTTCAGTCTATGAACATTCCTTAACTTGTGCTTCTTACTGCGGTTTTTTATTTTTCCAATATTCAAAATAGATATGGTTTGCTTGGTTATCTACTTTTTCTATGCTATCTGGTAGCAATTTTTCTGCAA
Organism: Vibrio navarrensis; assembly: GCF_015767675.1. Lineage (NCBI taxonomy): Bacteria > Pseudomonadati > Pseudomonadota > Gammaproteobacteria > Vibrionales > Vibrionaceae > Vibrio > Vibrio navarrensis. The sequence goes on from NZ_CP065219.1 coordinate 24,408, forward strand.
CGGTAAATGTAAATTCAAACGCAACGCCAAGACCTTTGCCGGTAATGAATTTGTCAGCAACAACAATTTTTTTATCTACGTATTTACCGTCTGGGAATGCGCTGATCAAGTTGTCACCCGTTGAGTACTCACGGCCTTCTAGTAGCCCATGCTTAGACAAGACTTTTGCTGGTGCTGAGCAAAGTGCACAAATCCATTTGTCTAACTCGATATGACGCTTGATGAATGAAATTGCCATCTCGTTAACCGTCATATTGTCAGTGTTTTTGGGTCCGCCAACCATCGCGATCGCATCGTAGTTATCATCGAAGCAATTCGCTAGCGTATCATCTGCAGTGATACGAGTATTGAAGTACGTTGCTAGTTCCCTAGTTTCCATACAAGATAAAACGTCAACGTGAATGTTTAAACGTCTTAGGATATCGATAAAAATTACCGCCTCAGCATCTTCAAAGCCATCCGAAAGTAATAAAGCTACACGTGGAGCTGTAGTCTTATGGTGTTCCATATTTATTAAACTCCGATTTTCTTAATGGTTTTGACCGTGTTTTGCACATTCTCAGCGATTGTATTCCAATCGTTGTCTGTGATTCGATCAACTGGTGCAATCCAAGTACCACCACAACATACTACTTCAGGAATTCTTAAGTAGTTGCTTAGGTTGATGATATTCACGCCACCTGTTGGCATTAGCTCAAGACCTTTGTATGGACCTGTGAGCGAACGAAGCATGGCAACACCACCAGACGCTTCTGCTGGGAAGAATTTTAGAGTGTTCAACCCCATTTCTAGCGCTTGCTCAACTTGAGATGGTGAGTTAACGCCAGCGATAATATGGATATTATTTTCTAAGCAGTAACGAACCGTGTTTGGGTTAAAGCCTGGAGAAACCACAAAGTCCGCCCCCGAGTCCATGGCAAGTTTTGCTTGTTCTGTATTGAGAACCGTACCTGCACAGATAATCATTTCAGGATATGCTTCACGCATTAGGCGGATAGACTCAGCAGCTGCATCGCTACGGAAGGTAATTTCTGCAGCAGATAGTCCGTTTTCTACTAGAACTTTTGCTAGTGATGGGGCGTCTTTGGCATCTTCAATTTGGATAACTGGCATCACTCGAAGTTGACGCAGTTTGATGTTAATTTCTTTAGTATTCATAATTATAAATTCATCATTGAGTTGATATAACGAGTGTTTTCCGCTGGAATAATAGCGCCTTTATGCTGAATCACTTCTGCAGCCAGCTTATTACCCCAATGGCAGCATTCTTTGAGTGTGCGGCCGGTGGCCCAGGCCGCAAGGAATCCAGCGTTGAATGAGTCCCCTGCCGCTGTCGTGTCAACGACATTAGTCACCACGTTACCTGTTGCCACAGCTACATTGTGTTCAGAATCGCTAAACATCGCTCCGTCTTTACCCAGCTTCACAATCACTTCGCTCACGCCAAAATTACGTAAACGGGTGGTGAGTGCTTCAGGGCTGATGTTTTCACCAAGTAACAACGCTTCGTCGTCACTGGTGACCAATGCGATGTCCGCCAAACGATAGAGTTTTTCTAGCCATTGGATGGCATGTTCCTTCCCTGCCCATAAGCGAGGACGGTAGTTGGAATCCACCGCAATTTTCACCCCTTGCGGTTTAAGTACTTGCAGAGAATCGAGCAGTGTTTGTTTGTCTTCTTCTGGCAAGATCGCCAGTGAGATACCCGATAGGTAAACCAGATCAAACGTGGCAAGTGAGTTCATAACGCAAGAGTAGCGTTCGTTCTGGCATAAGTAGCGTGCTGCCGAATCATTACGCCAATATTGGAAAGAGCGCTCACCGTCAGCCGCAAGTTCAATCGCATACAGTGCAGGAAGCTTATCTTGGTTGGTCATGACTAATGAGCAGTCAATCCCCTCGTCTTCCCATGCTGTTTTCATATGCTTGCTGTAATTATCAACGCCAAGCACAGTGATGTAGGCCGGATGAACCTCCGGTGCCAGACGTGATAGATACAAAGCGGTATTGAGTGTATCTCCGCCAAAACGTTGCTCTTGGGTAGAGAACGGTTGGCCAGACAGCTCAATCATACATTCACCAAGAATGGCAATTTTCTTATATGAAAATGTCGTCATTTAGGTTGTGTCCCAAAATTGAAAAAACCGATTGTGACCCCCTTTTGCTATTAGCTAGTAATAGTCACAATCGGTAAAGCACAAAATACTCTGAGGGCGAGGGGTCGTGCTAAAACGGGTAGTTATAGTTTATCTGCGCTGCGGCAAACGTTGATCTTCGAGATGATGACGTCACGCATGGCGGCTTTAGAAGCGACGTTGTAATGGCGAGGGTCATTCGCATCCGGGTTGTCAAGGAAGTACTGTTTTAGTGCGTTGGCGTACGCGATTTTTAGCTCTGTCGCAACGTTAACTTTACAGATACCCAGTTCGATACTGCGGGTGACGTCTTCATCCGACACGCCAGATGCACCATGCAATACCAGTGGTATGTCAGTTTTTGCTCGGATTTTTCCTAAACGATCAAAGTCCAGACGTGGCTCTTCTTTGTACATCCCATGAGCAGTACCAATGGCCACCGCCAGAGAGTCAATACCAGTGCGCTGAATGAATTCTGCAGCCGCATCAGGGTCTGTATACATTGCGTCTTTAGCATCAACAACAAGATCGTCTTCGATACCACCAAGACGGCCGAGCTCGGCTTCAACCGTACAATCCCATACGTGACAGAACTGAACGACTTTTTTAACCAGCTCAATGTTCTCTTCAAACTTGAAGTGCGAGCCATCAATCATTACAGATTTGATGCCGGCTTCAACTTTATTGCGGATATCTTTCATTGACTCGTGATGGTCAAGATGAAGCGCAATCGGCATGTGATAGCGACGTGCTGCTGCTTTACAAATATTCACCAGGTAATCGGTACCGGCGTAAGCGTAAGTACCAGGAGTACCCGCTAAAATAACAGGTGAACGCATTTCAGCTGCGGTCTCCAGTACGACTTGTACGGTTTCAAGATTGTGAATGTTAAATGCAGGAACCGCGTAACCGCCTTCTTGTGCTTTACGTAGCATATCCTGAGTTGAAACTAAAAACATGATAGACCCTCCAATTCTTTCGACAACTTTCGTTATAATAATCGAAAGTTGCCGAAAGTTAGCTGATCAAGATCACAGTTTGGCGGGACTAGAAAAAATTTGACATTTTCGAGCTATAGCACGTAACGCCTTTTCTCAAAAGGTTATTTTTGGGTCTGAATGCTCTTCCCAGCAGAATTTCTTTGCCTTTATCGAGGACGCTTTGGGTCTCTAAGCGTCGGCTCATCGGCGTTTGATCTTGAGTGTACTCCTGCTCAAAAATCACCACGACCTCTTTCGTTTCCTGACAACCAGTGACAAAAGCATAAATAGAAGGAATACGAAAGGAAAAATCTTCTTTTTCTACTGCGAGTGGCGCACTCTCTGCCTGCCATAATCCACATCGATCACCACAATACAGCGCGATATTGAGAGCGCGCAACGACCACAAACTGCTCGCTGGCCCGCTGTAGTTATCCGTGAGCCGTGCATCGCTAGCAAACAGCCCTTGTGTAGGCACACCATGCTTAAGCGCCCCATTGGCGATAAAGTATTCGAAGTTGGTTTGCAACGCGCGTTTCACCTCACCGGAATGGAGTGGTGTATCCATCGCGTCCTGTACATCAAGGTTTGCAATAAGTGGCGCCGCGGCGGCCAGGCGATAACACGCACTTCGCCCAAAAAACGGTAAGCCTTGCGGTGTGAATAAGTAACGGAACTTGCTGGAGAACTCACACAGATTGCGTCGAATGTAGTCACGGTCGAACTCTGGATTAATCTGATCGATCCAATACAGCGAGTAATGAAACCCCCACGCGTTATAAAAATCGTAGTTGCCTTTGGCGCCGTCTCGGAACCACCCTTCACCGACGTTGAACTCTTTCACCCGTTCATAACGCCACATATCAACGCACTCTCTACCGGTAAGCGATTGAATGACCAACTGAACGGTAACAGGGAATAAATGCCAGTTATTGTCGACCACTTGAACATGATTGACCTGTTCAAACCAGGCGATGATTTGATCTTTTTCGCTCTGAGTAAACGTATCCCATGCGCTCTCTTTGCTTGCCCATAACGCGAGTGCCAGATCGGCACTTTCGCACGTACGTTGGTCATAATCCTGGAGTGCGCCCCAGTAACCTTTATGTGTTGGGTTAGTGCCGGCAATAAAGGCGTGTTTTAACCAATTAATCGCATCGATCTTGCGCGCGTAAAACGGATCACTATCTTCAATTGGATCTCGCGCAGCCCAGAAGGCCAGCGTTGGCAAAACGCGGCTACACCCTTCCATCGCATCCATACGCGCACCCTGCTGGCTCGGCATGCCAGGATAATAAGCGTGAGTAAAATTATCGACACTGTAGTAAGCAAAAGCCTCAGCTATATAGTCAGCAAAATGCTCACACTTAGATTTAAGGCTCAACGAGGAATCACTGAATATCTGTTGGATTACGGCATCATTTTTACTCAGTGCATTTTTTCCGCGCAGCAGTTTGCTGATGTGTTGGCAAAACGTGCGCCAATAAAGTGCCAAATCTGGATGCTCATAGGGTATGGTCGGTCTTTCTGTGGCTTTAATGACTTTTTTCATCGGATACCTACATAAAAAAGGCTCCTGAAGGAGCCTTTTTTTATCTGTTACTGTTTGAATCAAAGGCTTCATTAATGAATGAAGACTTGGTCACTACTTCTTCGCTGACTCAGTCAGAATCTGGTAGCGGTCTTGGCCCCAATCCATAGGTGCAGGTTTGGTTTTGATCCACTCATAAAACGCGGCTTTCATCTCTGTGACTTTTTCAGGGTACTGTTTGGCTAAGTTGTTCGACTCTGAAATGTCTTTTGAGTAGTTATACAGCTCATACACATGATTACCATCGTCGTAAAAATGCAAAGACCACTCTTGATCTTTAATTGCCCACTCACCGCGAGATTTACGTTCAACGTAAGGGCTTGGCTCTACGTTGGGTTGTTTATAAGTGATCCAGTCCCAGTACTGTGACCAGAACGCGTCATTTTTCTCTGCATCATAGTGGAATGCACGCGGACCCGCCCAGTACAGATATGGGTGTGGCTTATTGCGCGCCCCTTGCATGGTTGGAAGAATATCAACGCCATCGACTTTCAACTCACTCGGAATATCAATCCCGGCAGCACTCAATGCCGTTGGCAGAATATCCATGGCCGATACTAAGGTATCGTTGGTACTGCGCTCTGGTAATACGCCTTTCCAGTGCGCAATGAATGGTACGTTAACACCACCACGGTAGCGCTGACCTTTGTATGCCTTATTCATGCCGTTACGAGGCATCGGAGATTCACCCACGGCGCCATTATCCGACAAGAAAAAAATGAGTGTATTTTCGTACTCACCTGTTTCTTTTAGCTTATCGATAATTTGGCCAATGCCTTCATCAGACGCATTGATGTGCGCATAGTATTTATCGACTTCCACGTTACCAGTATCGAACTTACTCATGTATTTATTCGGAGCAGGCTGTTCCAATGGAATGTGCGGTACAGAGTAAGCCAAATTGATAAAGAAAGGTTTATCTTCTTTCTCAGCTTTATCAATGAAGTTCAGCGCTTCATTGGTCAGATTGTGCGTGAGGAAACCCCAAGCGGTAATGTTCTCATAGTTACGGAAAACGGCTGGGGAGTTGTAAACGGCAGAACCAGAGGCAAAGTATGAGTATGAGTAATCAAAACCGCGATCATTCGGGAAAAACCCTTTTTCAGGTTTTGAAATTTCATTATCGTGGTAGTCACGCGTTCTTTGGTTCTCAGGCACCTTGGTTTTGGTGATCTTGGCGTTGTGATATTTACCAATATTTGCGGTGGCATAACCATTTTCCTGGAACAGCTCAGGAAGCATGGTGACATCACGCGGTACGCCATGGTGCGCATCATCATTACTGTAGATGCCGAAGCTGTGAGGGAAGCGTCCGGTTAAAATCCCTGCGCGTGATGGGCCACACACTGGCGTCGCAACGTAAGCATTGGTCATGCTTACCCCTTCTTTCGCCAGTTGAGTCACGTTAGGCATGGCGCGTTTTGCCGCGTCATAGGCTTTGTCGAAGTCGACTTTATAACGATCAGAGACAAAACGTTTTTTCAGCACCTCTTTTTCGATTTCACCCATCGCAAAATCCAGTTGCTGCTTCCCCAAATCGTCCATGACAATGACGAGTACGTTAGGTTTCTCGTCTGCGGCAAGGGAGTGCATTGGCGCGGCAATACACGCGGCCCCAACCATCCCTGCAAGCACGCTCTTTTTAAATGACATGATTAACCTCTTAACGGTTGTAAAATTGCGCCATCATCGGCATAACATCAGCAGCCAGGCCACCACGACGGATAGCTTCAGACATGTGATGCATTGCAGGCGCTGTATGTGTGAAAATTGCTTTGTAAGATGGGCATAAATAGTTCTGGCGATGATGCTCACCTTCAATGACATTGATGCGATGTTTTGGGCAACCGCCGTAGCACAACTCTTGAACGTTACAGTTAAGGCATTGACTCGTTAGTGTTCTGGATTTATCAAGACCAAAGTTACGTTGTTGCTTACTTAAAGCCAGTTGTTTGATGTTCGTCTGCATCATGTTCCCAAGGCGATTGTCGTCGTAAACATAGTGGTCACAGGAGTACATATCGCCATTGGCTTCGATGATCATCGCCTGGCCGCAGTTTTTGGCCTGGACACAGACCGAAGCAGAATGTCCCATCCAGCAGGCTAGAATGCTGTCGAACATACGCACGTATACCTTACCTACATCGTTGAGTACCCACTCGTTAAAGACGTCGATCATGAACTTGCCGTAGCCTTCGGCCGGTACAGAGAAAGGCGCCAATTCAGCATTTTCAACCGGTGAGTAGGATTGCACGCCTTTGTTGCATTCTGGGCGAATTTCGACGATAGGAATAAACTGTAGGAACTGAGAGCCGAGGTCTTTCAGTGCATGGTACACCTCTTTCCCTTTGTCCCAGTTTTCATCATTGATGACAGTTAAGGTGTTAAATTCGACGTTGTACTCTTTGAGCAAATCGATCGCTTGCTTAACACGCTGGAAAGTCGGTTTACCGTTGACCGATACGCGGTATTTATCGTGAATATCGGCTGTGCCATCGACCGAAACGCCAATCAAAAAACGGTTTTCAGCAAAGAATTCTGCCCATTGGCGGTTAATGCCAATTGCGTTGGTTTGAAAGCTATTGTGAATGGTTTTGCCGTTAGCAAATTGCTTTTGAAACTGAACCACTTTTTTAAAAAAGTCCAATCCCGCCAAGGTCGGCTCTCCGCCTTGCCAAGCAAAATCAATCACGTCAGCATCCTGAGATTCAATGTAATCGCGCACGTAACGTTTAAGGACACTGTCACTCATCAGATCTTGATTGCCTGAGTTCGGCGTGTGAATGGTGTCTTCTTTTTCTAAGTAAAAACAGTAGTCACATTTAAGGTTACAACGGTAACTGACGGGCTTAGCCATCATGTGAAAGTGTGTGGGTTTGCCTTTAGACATTGTGGCCTCCACGGAAGCGGTTCTTTAACAGGGGAATATACGTGAAACAGAAGCAACGACCAATGTTCTAGATCACAAAGCGAAACAAAACAAAAGTTTTTTGTTTTTATTCGAAAGCATTTGTAGCAAGATAAAAAGCAAATGTAAGCAGAGTTAGTTTTAATTCATGTCAGGCTCATTGCTAAGGTCAGCACTTATTATTGCTAGTGTAACATCCGCTTCTTTCGCATACGCGAGTACTTCACCGTTGCAATCCACCATTATCAGCTTTGAAGAACAAACGCGGCCAACGTTTGTTAGCCATGGTGAAATAAGTAAAAAACGTGCGATTTTAGGCGAGCAATCGTTACTTTGGAAATGGCGAGCTGGCGATATCCTTACGATCAAAAAACGCATCCAGCGCTACGATAACAAGCAAGCGAAAAAAGCGTTTGGTAAGAAAGCAACTCAAGTCATTTCGTTTTGGGTTTACAACGAAGTACCGTTAGATCAGTCGATGACCTTGTTACTTTCAAAGCAAGGCAATAATCCAAGTGAAAAAGCGATTAACCTCAATTTTAAAGGATGGCGCGCCTTTGGGTTATCTTTGGACAGTGACTTTGAGCAGCCCGTCACTAAAGAGCTCGATACCGTTCAGTTTGTGGCACCAACTCATGACTCTGGTGAGCTATTTATCGACCGAGTGATGTTTTCTATTGATGATGGCCGTTATCAGTGGTCGGATTATCATGTCAAAAACAGAATGGCAGGCCATTTCCCAGAGATCGACTTTGGATTACCCACTTCTTTACCTGAAGCGACTGAGCAACAAAAACAAGCGCTGAATGCGGTCAAACAAAAAACCATCACATTACTGGCAGACAGCAACATCAGACTTCCTGCTCTGCGAGCTAAATTTGATGACTTCCAAATACGAGAAGTGGAAGGAGTAATTCGTGGTCGGCACATTCTTACCGATAAGCAGCAAGTCATTTATAACTCACGCTATCTATTGCCTGAAGATTTAGAAGACTTTAAAGAATACGCCATTTTAGGAAAAAAAGACCAATTCGGGATCATCCAGCACCTTGGTTACTCCGATCTCATGCTCGATATTGCCAGTCGCTATGTTAAAAACAAAGATGCCGCAGAACGCGCGGCATTGTCTGAAATGTATCTCCTCATGACCAGGCATTTGCTCGATCAAGGTTTTGCTAAAGGCAGCAGTCTTGTCAGCACCCACCACTGGGGCTACTCATCACGAGGTTGGTATTCTTCCGCGTTGCTGATGCAAGATGTGCTTGAGCAGAACGACTTGCTGCCAGAAGTCTACGACGCTTTGCTTTGGCATGCGCGTGAGTTTAAAGCCAGCTTCGATATGGAGATAAAACCACAGAGCTCCAATTTAGACTATTTTAATACGCTATCTCGCCAGCATTTAGCACTCATTTTGCTCAATCCCGATGAAAAAGAGCGCGTTGCATTGGTAAGTAAGTTTGGCCATTTTATCACTCAAGCTCTGGCGCAAACACCACCATCGTCTTTTGATGGATTGCGTGATGATGGTACCGCTTATCGTCATATGGGGCATTACCCGAATTATGCGTTTCACGGATTTGATCATATCGCACAGGTCATTTATGCCCTTCACGGTACCGAGTTTGCGGTTCAAAAACCGGGATTGGATAAGCTTAAAAAAGCCATGATCGCTGGCTGGATTTATTCTAACCCTGTGGTGCCCATGGGCATTTCCGGGCGCCACCCTTTCGATGATTTAAGCGTTAAACGTTACGCGCAAGGTATGAAGTTATTAGCCAAAAGCTACCCACAACTTGATGAAGAGTTGGCTTCGATTTATCTGCAAATCAGGGGATTATCTTCAAAAGACAGTGCCAAACATTTTGGAAAAACCATCTCTCCAGCCACCCTGCCGGAGGGAAGCTGGTCGTTTAATGGTGGTGCGTTTGCCGTACATCGACACGGCACGCAAATGGCCTTTATGAAAGGGTATAACGATGTGGTATGGAGCTCTGAAATTTATACCCACGATAATCGTTACGGCCGTTATCAAAGCAATGGCAGCGTGCATGTGATGCCGTATGGCAAGCTGAAACAACACGGCTATCAAGAAAATGGCTGGGACTGGGCGCGTAACCCTGGCGCAACCGGAATTAAAGTCGATTTAGATAAACTCGAAAGTTTTACTCGTGATTCCCTGATGATGTATTCGAAAGAGGGAAAAAGCGCCGCTACCTCTTTAGACCAGAAGCATACCATCTTTAGTCACAAACACGTTGAGCGCAAATACCCGAATTTTGACCCCACATTCCGCGCCAATAAGCACGTATTGGCGACAGAAAACATGCTTTACATGACGGGAAATCACATTAGCAATTCTCTTAGTGACCATGACGAAGCAACGGAAACCACCTTATTCCAACTCGCCACCAACGGCAGCGCGACCAGCATCAATATTAATGGCTCTCTCCATTCTGATGCGAACTTAACCATCACACTGACCAATCACGACTGGTTAATTGATAGCAATAACGTGGGTTACTTTCTGATTGATGTGGACCCAGTTCGGGTTACCCGAAGCGTACAACACTCAGGCCATAACAAAACCAAAAAAGCGACTCAAGGCGAGTTCGTGACCGCTTGGATCGATCACGGGGTAAACCCGACGAACGCCCACTATGAATATTTGGTGGTGATGAATACCACAGCTGAAGAAATGCAGCAGCTCGCACAGCGTTATAAAAACGCCGCTCGTGATGCATCCGAAAAACCGGGCGAAATTCTAGAAACCAGTGATAACCACCACCTTGTCAGAGTAAATGGCTTATATGGATACAGTGCCTTTAGTGCTGCTCACTTCTCTCACGGTGTCTTGCAAGACGTCAGTCAAGCCGCTCAAGTGTTGGCACAGACGTTAGCAAGCGGAAACGTCAAACTCAGTGTGTCCGCGATGGATCTCAACCTCGTCAAAGAGTGGGCGTATGGGCCCACAGAGGCACCAAACAAGCCGGTCATCATTGAGCTGACTTTTCGGGGTAAGTGGCAAATAGATCAGGCCATTCGCCATCAATACCGCGATAACACAACCATAGTGACCATTTCAAGTCTATTTGGCGCCGCCACTGAATTTGAAATAAAACCCTAACAAATGCTTTGAATAACTTGAGACATGATTCTCACTTGGATACTTCAATGAAAAAAACCGCTCTCCTTCCTATAAATAAAGTCGCACTGTTAATTGGCAGTGCTTTAATGGCGCAAAGCGCTTTCGCTTCCCTTACACCCACGATCCTTAGTTTTGAGGAAAGCAGCATCCCGACGTGGATTAACAGCGATGTAACGGCGGTTAGCCTAAGTACTAAGCGCGCGATATTGGGTGATCAATCGCTCTTGTGGCAATGGAACGCAGGTGAAAAATTAGTGATAAATAAAACATTCACCCGCTATACCGATACCGAAGCTCGTGCACTCTACGGCAGTTCAGCCACACAGATTATTTCCTTTTGGCTGTATAACGAAACGCCAAGCGCATCCCACGCCACGCTGACGTTAGCCAATCCTGATGGCGCTTACCCACGTACCACCACCATTAATTTAAACTTCACCGGGTGGCGAAACGTGACACTATCACTTAATAATGACTTTACGTCATCAGTCCCAAATAAGTTTGGCCAAATCATACTAAACGCACCAAACACTGGTTATGGTAAGTTATATATTGACCGCATTATGGTATCCATTGATGACAGCCGTTACCAATGGAGTGATGATCAAATCACCACACGTTATCCAGTCGAAGAGATTAATTTCGGCCTGCCGGAGAACTTACCCGCACCGACCAGTGCAGAGCTCGCGGCCATCGAACAAATCAAAACCAGATTGATACAAAAGCTCGGTACGGGCAGTTCTAACCTTTCTGGCTTAGAAAGCAAATTCAATAGCTTTAATATTATCAAACGAGCTGATGGCACCATAACTGGCCGCCACCTTATTACTGATCCGCAGCAAACGCCGTACCAACCGAACCACCTCTCTGCGCAAGATAAAGCGGACTACAATGATTACGTCCTTCTGGGTGAAGGCGATAAATACAACTCAAAAATCACGGGATATGCTCAATTGATGCTTAATCTGGGCAAGGCGTATCACAATCCTCTTGCGAACAAAGATCGCATTGCTGAAATGTATACTCTCATGACAGAACACATGTTCGACCAAGGCTTTGTCGACGGCAGTGCGCTAGGAACAACCCATCACTGGGGTTACAGCGGCCGTTGGTGGTACCTTTCGGCATTGTTAATGGAAGAGCCTCTGCGTCAAGCGGGCCTGCTCGATGAAACCTATAAAGCGTTACTGTGGTTTTCTCGTGAATTCCGTAACCGTGGCTTCGAAATGAAGGTTACCCCAAGCAGCACGGATATGGACTTTTTCAATACCCTGTCACAGCAAAATCTGGCAATGATATTACTTAATCCAGATGAGAGAGAAAAAGTCGCACTGCTGCATAAGTACGCCGATTTCCTCTCTGCAACCCTTGATCGTAATCCTCCGGGCTACAACGATGGTTTTCGACCGGACGGCACCGCATGGCGACATAAAGGTCACTATCCAGGCTATGCATTCACAGCCTTAACTAGCATCGGGGATCTTGCTTATCTGATGAAAGGTGATGAGTTTGGCTTCCAAACTGGCGCTCTGGACACGATAAAAAAAGCCATGATATCAGCATGGATTTATACCAACCCGACGGTTCCTTTGTGTATAGCAGGTCGTCACCCTTTTACTGATCTATCCGTCAACAGCAATTTTGCTGAAAGCATGAAAAATATAGCCCTTAGTTACCCTACGGTAGACAAAGAGCTAGCGAGTATCTATCTCACGATAACTAAGCAAAGTGCAGCTCAAAGTGTGACTATTTTTGGAGAATCCATTACCCCAGCGACCTTGCCTGAGGGGAGCTGGACCTTTAACGGTGGTGCCTTTGCTGTTCATCGGGTAGGCGATCGTATGGCGATTTTCAAAGGGTATAACCAAGACGTTTGGTCTTCAGAAATCTATACCAACGATAACCGTTACGGTCGTTACCAGTCGCACGGCTCGGTGCATGTACTCCCGCTCGGGGACCCTGTCACTCATGGCTATAAGCAAGATGGATGGGACTGGAACCGTAATCCGGGCACTACCACTATCCACTTACCCATCAACGAGCTTGAAAGCCCTCGCTCTTCTACGCTGATGATACTCTCTGATGTCGGCTTATCGGGAGCGACATCGTTAGAAAACCAATACACACTATTTAGTTTTAAACATAAAGCACCACAAGATTTAGACCGTTTCGAGCCAAGCTTTGAGATGAACAAACATGCGCTAGGCTCAGAGAAATTTATCTATTTGACGGGTAATAACATCCGTAATCTGGATGGCAGAAATCGCACTGAAACGACTCTATTTCAATTGGCAATGCGTTCAGGAAAAGGGGTAAATATTAATGGTGTTGATTATACGGGAAGCACATTAAATAAAACCTTGCAGTCAGGCGATTGGATCATTGACGACAACCATGTCGGTTACTACCTCGTGAACACCGATCCGGTAAAGGTATACCGTGGTGGGCAAACGTCAAAGCATAACAAAACTAAAGCCGTTACCTTTGGCAACTTCTCTAGTGCTTGGATTGACCATGGCGTTGCTCCGAATAATAAGCAATACGAATACATCATGGTGATGGAAACTACACCACAAGAGATGACGCAACTGGCGAGCGCATTTAAAGCGCAACCACGTTTTGTAACCTTGCAAAGTGATGAACTGCGTCAAGTGGTGAAGGATACGTCATCCAATCTCTTCGGTTACACCAATTTTGCTGAGTCTACCTTTGATCAAGGCTACATCACTCATGTAGACAAGCCGTCTCAGACGCTGCTTCGTGTTGATGCCCTACAACAAAAAATGGTGTTATCAGGCGCATCACTGGATCTTAACTACCAAAAAGGCGTAGATAACCAGTTACTGCCAGATTTAACCACCGGACCTGATCCTGTCAGTATTACTTATACCATCAAAGGGAAATGGCAACTTTCAGCCGGTGATGCGCAAGTCGCCATCTCTGGCGATGAAACCATGGTGACATTAAGCAGCGACTTTGCCATGCCACAAGAAGTAACGCTCACAACAACGAGCTTGCCACTGATCCCTATGGAACCATCGATTCCAACGCAACCGGTAGAGCCAGAAGCACCCGAAGAACCAACATCTCCATCATCTTCAGGTGGCAGTGGTGGCTCGACATCACCATTACTGTTGTTTGGACTGGGTCTATTAGGGCTATTGCGTAATCAGCGTTAAGACGATGAATGCATCGCAACATAGAGTTTGCGATGCATCCGCGCATAAATATCGTCTTCAATAAAAAAGCGCCAATCAATGGCGCTTTTTATTTTATTTAACAAGTTTGCATGTACCAAAAGGTTTTGGATTATGAAACGCAGGTTTTGGAAGCCTAGGATCATTCCACGCAATCCAACCCATATCGATACCGCTTTCTGTCTTAGTAAACTCCGCACGCATTAGAGCGCAAATTAGCTCAGTTTTGTCATTATTCTGCCACAGCTGCATATTGGTTAACGTCGACATCGGGATAGAGCCTTCGACCAAGTAGCCATAATCCGTGACGGTAGAGCTAGTTTTTAGCCCTTCCCACTCATATTCTATTAAAGAGGTGCGTTTATTAATTTTCGTATCGAAAGTACCTATCGCGCTATATATTTGATCTTTAGCATCGATCTCCATCGTGTAATATTTTTCTAGATCGCGATTTTTCGCTAAAAATATTTCAACGCGGTCGGAATCCAAGGCGCCACGTTCACCTTCGCCAATCGTGACATGCTTGTCATCCACTCGGTAACGGAAATAGATGGCTTCATCATCCCAAACTGCTTTAAATTCGGTCGCAGGTGCTAGTTTTGTATCCCAAGGAAAAGTAAACTGAGTCAGAGCGTCCGCTTTTCCCCATGCGCCATCATCTTCATTTGCATCAATAACTGGCGCATTTTCAACATGTTGAATCAAATAGGTGTCGCCTGCGTAAATAGCAGATGAGAAGAGTACAGAAGCAATACTAATCGCAATGAGTTTTTTCATAAATATTCCTAAAAAGTATTTACATATTAAAGATAAATATATTTCACATTACGCGGCAATTTTATCAAAAATGTATTTATAAAACTTTGATTTAACCTATAAAAATATATTAAATACAAAAATAAATAGAATAAAAAAAGAAAATACATATGTGATTTTATTATTTTACTTTATTTTTTATCCATAAAAAAAGCGGCGCATTAGCGCCGCTCTCTCTTTACCATTTATGCTGCACGTTACGCTAGCTTCGATACTTCAATCGCCGCCAGAATAAACGCCCCGGCCCCGTAATCTATGTTGTGCTCAAACTGCACATCACGCGGGTTGAATGCCGGCAACTGTACCCAGCCGATCATGCCGTTGTCATGAATAGCTGTTTCTAACGCCGCCCACGCTTTGTGCACGATAGGCTGGTAGGTCGCGTCATCCAGTAAACCCTGGTTGAGGCCCCACGCCAGTCCAAAGGTGAACAGTGCCGTGGCGCTCGATTCCGGTGCCGGGAACGAATCCGGATCCAGCAGGCTCGCCCGCCAAAAACCGTCGTCATGCTGGTACTTCACCACTTCTTTGGCGAGGTTAACGAACAGGGTGCGGTAGCACTCGCGCTCGTCAAAGTTTTCTGGCAGACGCTCGAGGATGCGCGGCACGGCGGCCAGCATCCAGCCCAGTCCGCGCGACCAGAAGACTTTTTCACCATTGGCTTCACGAAACTCGCTGCCGCCATCCCCAAATTCGTTTCGGTACTTTTGCCCCACTTCGGTTGGCATGTAGCGATAATCACGGTAGTACAGGCCCGTCTCCGGATCGTACAGGTGATTCACCGAGTCCCAGAAGGCGTTGTGCATGTAGTTGACATACTTGTCGTCACCGGTTTCGCGTGACAGTGCCGCAAACGCCGGCGGCGCCATGAACAGCGAATCCACCCACCACCAGTCTCGGTGACCCGGTTTCGGATCGTTGACCATAAGGTCGAACGCTTTAATGGTTGGCTCTAACGCTTCCGGAATGTTCACCGTTGGGTACACGTCCAGGTACGCCTGCGCGCACACGTGGTCGTCGGCAAAGCACGGGAAGGCGCCAGTACGAAAACCAGTGTGCAGGGTGTAATTCATCACCCCATAGAGGTACTCTTGATCGTCTGTCGCTTTCCAGGCGGCAGCCACGGTGGACCAGAAAACGCCGCGCTCCCAGTCGGTATCTTTGATGAAGCGCGTGGCCCCGCTGCGGCGGATCACGCTGCGCGTTTGGTTTGCCACTTGGTAGCGGTAAACGCGTTTCATCTGATCCAGTACGTGCGCTTTATTGAGTGTCATGCCGGCTCCTTATTAGCGAGCTAACCAGCCGCCATCCACGGCAAGAGTATAACCAGTGACGTAGTTTGAGGCGTCTGAAGCTAGGAAGGTGACCGGGCCTTGCATGTCGGTTGGTAGACCCCAACGACCCGCTGGGATGCGCTCCAAGATAGCCTGGTTGCGCGCCGCGTCTTCACGCAGAGCCTGAGTATTGTTGGTCGCCATGTAACCCGGGGCGATCGCGTTCACCTGGATGTTGTGGCCAGATAGTTCGGTCGCCAAGGCGCGGGTGATGCCCATTACGGCCGATTTAGAAGCGGTATAAGAGATCACGCGAATGCCGCCTTGGAACGAGAGCATGGAGGCGATGTTGATGATTTTGCCGCCTGACTGCTGCGCGATGAAGTGTTTTGCCACTGCTTGAGATAGGAATACCACAGCTTTTTGGTTGATGGCGATGACGTCATCCCAGTTATCTTCTGAGAAGTCGAGCAGGTCTTCACGGCGGATGATGCCGGCGTTGTTCACTAGGATGTCCACACGCCCCATGATCTCAACCGCTTGGTCAACAAGCTCGGTCAGTGCTGCCTTGTTTGAGTTGGCAATAAGGTTCGCGTTGATGTATTCAAAACGACGGCCTTCGGCTTCGATCATCGCTTTGGTTTCTGGTGCGTCTACGTAGCCAATACCCAGTACATCAGCGCCGGCTTTGGCCAGCCCCACGGCCATGCCTTGACCAAGCCCCGTATCACAGCCAGTGACAATCGCGACTTTACCTGTTAAATCGAACATGTTCATGATGCATTTCCTTTATAAAGCAGCCCTCACGCACGGTTGTCTTCGAGGGTGAGCATGAGAGCGTGTATTAATCGTTAGTATGAAAAATCAGTCGCCTGATTTAGCGTAAGTCAGACATGGCCACGTGGTCCATGTCGTCAAAAGTCTGGTTTTCCCCACACATAGACCAGATGAATGAGTACGCGGCGGTGCCAACACCGGAGTGGATCGACCAACTTGGTGATATCACGGCTTGTTTTTCACGCATCACGATGTGACGGGTTTCCGTCGGCTCGCCCATGTAGTGGAACACGACGTTGTCATCCGTCATGTCAAAGTAGAGGTACACTTCCATGCGGCGCTCGTGCGTGTGGCATGGCATGGTGTTCCACAGCGAGCCCTGGTGCAGTTGGGTTAAGCCCATGGTCAGCTGACACGTTGGCAGCACCGACGGCACGATGTATTTGCTGATGGTGCGCACGTTGCAGTTTTCGGCCTTGCCCAGCGTGACTTTTTCTGCATCATCGAGGGTGATTTTGCGCGTTGGGTAGGCGTGGTGCGCCGGGGTGGAGTTCATGTAGAACTGCGCAGGAGTACTGGCGTCAACGCTTTCAAAGGTGACGTCTTTGGCGCCCATACCGATGTACAAAGCTTCGCGCTCGGCAATCTCGTAGACCTGACCATCGACGGTGACTTTGCCCGCTTCGCCAAGGTTGATCAGACCCAATTCGCGACGCTGCAGGAAGTACTCCACGCCAAGCGCTTTGCCTGCGGCTAACTCCAGTGGCTTTTGCGTTGGGACGATGCCACCAAAAAGGATGCGATCGATGTGCGAGTAGGTCAGTGTGATTTCACCGTTGACAAACACGGTGTCGACAAGAAATTGTTCACGCAGCCCGTCGGTGTCGAGCGTTTTCGCGTGTGCACTGTGAATGGGTTGACGAATATCCATTAGGAACCCTCGTTATTCTTGAGAATGAAATGCCCACTGCCCCTTGATTAGGGTGCGGTGAACGTGCAGTTGATCGTCCATGACGACCAAGCTGGCATCAAAACCGGCGGCAATCGAGCCTAAACGCTGCTCGAGTCCGAGGTAGCGCGCAGGCACAGCGGTGCTCATTTGAACCGCTTCCCATAGAGGGATCTTTGCATCGAATACCATGGTGCGCAGCGCTTTGTCGAGGCTGCAGGTGCTGCCGGCCAGAGAGCCGTCTTGGGTTATGGCGTTGCCATCGGTGACGGTGACGGTTTGCGCGCCGAGGACATAGTCGCCATCGGGCATGCCACCGGCACGCATGCAATCGGTAATGAGGACCATTTTCTCGTACCCTTTCATGCGGTGCGCCAGATTCATCATCACCGGATTGACATGCACGCCATCGGGGATGATTTCGGCCAGCATGTCGTGATACAGCACCGCGCCGGCACAGCCGGGCTCACGGTGGTGCAGCCCCAACATGCCATTAAACAGGTGCACGCCACAGTCAGCGCCATGCTGATGTGCTTCGGTCACCTGATCGAAGGTGGCGCTGGTGTGGGCAACGCTGACTTTGATCCCGCGAGCTACCAACCAGTCAATCACAGCCATCGAGCCGTCGTATTCCGGCGCGAGTGCCACGCGCAGTAAGGAGTCACCGGCGCAGGAGCTGAGCTGCTCAAGCTCATCCAGTGTCGCGGCTTTTAAAAAGCGCGCTGGGTGCGAACCACGAAACGGTTCGGTAAAGTAAGGCCCTTCTAAGAATGAGCCTACCAGTTCGGCGCCCGAGGTCTGGCCTTGTGCGATGAAGTCGTTCACGCCACTGAGCGCGGCGTGGATCTCGTCCATCGGCGCGGTGACGGTGGTGCCACACCAGGCGACAACGCCCGTTTCAGGTAGGGCATCGCTGATGGTTTGTAGCGCCTCAGGTGTGGCGTCCATGACGTCACAACCGGCGCGGCCGTGAATGTGAATATCAACAAAGCCAGCCATCAGAGACAGGTCTTCAAGGCGAATGCACTCACAATCACTTGGGATCTGCTTGGTCACCGCTTCGATGGTATCGCCATTGACGATCACGGCGGTGGCGTGCTCCACCCCATTTGGGGTGAAGACCTTATCCGCTAATAGGGCGAAACGCATACTTATAAACCGTTGTCGTCATCTGCCGCGGCCGCGCTGATTTTCGCGAGCGCCTGACGCATCGATTGCATGGTCGAGCCACCGATTTCCAACAAGGTTTCGACCAAGTCGTCGAGGTTGCTGCCATCGCGCTCAAACGCCGAGTTGGCGATCATCGCTAGGTTCACACCCGCCACTATTTCTATATTCGGGGTGTCCAGCATGATGTTCATCGCACGGTTGCATGGTGAGCCGCCCAGAACATCACATAAAAATAGCACGCCGTCACCGGTGTTGACCGCTTTCGCTGCTTTACGTAGCTCGTCTTCTAAATCGTCAGTAGACATGGATTCCAAGAAGTCGACAAATTCAAACTGATCTTGTTCGCCAGCGATGGCGTGAAAGGCCGACTGCATGCCGGTCGCGAAGTTGATGTGGCCTGAAACAACAATACCAATCATGAGAAAATTCCTTAAAAATAAGGGGAAGCGATTGTTTCCCCCTTTACTCAGACTTAGAGAATGCCCAAATAGTGGCCCACGACGCCAAGCGCGAGCGTGCCAAAAATCAGTACCGGTGGCTTGGCAAAGAAGCCTTTGCCGCGCACCATTTTGAACATGAAGAACACGAGCGCCAGTGGCAGCAGGTTCGGCATAATCTTGTCAAACAAATCGTGCTGTAGAGAGACCACTTTGCCACCCATTTCGAGCTCCAGCGTGGTGTGCACTTTGATGAAAGTAGCGGTCAACGCACCAATCACGAACAGCCCCATGATGTTAGCCGCACGCGCGAGCCTCTCGGTCACGCCACTCATAGCGCTCATCGCTTTCGCACCAGCGTTGTAGCCAAGAAACATCAAGCCAAAATACGCTAAGAAGTGCGGAATTTGGTACAGTACGAAGAACACAAATGGGCCGGCAATCGAACCATCGGCGGCAATCGCCGCACCCAGTGCTAAAGTCAATGGCATCAGTGTCATGTGGTCAAGCGCATCCCCGATACCACCTAGTGGCCCAAGACCGGCTACTTTCACGGCATTGATGGTGCTTGGCTTTTCTTTGTTCTCTTCCATTGCCACGGACAGACCAAGTAGAAAAGTGAACAGTTTTGGCGAGCTGTTGAAGAACTGGAGGTGGTTTTTCAACGAGGTCGAAAAATCACGTTTGTTGTTGCCGTGAATTTTTTTCAACGCTGGGATCATCGAGTACGCGTAACCGCCAGCCTGCATACGTTCGAAGTTAAAGTTGCCTTCCATGAACAGGCCACGCAGGGCACACATAATAAGCTCACGCTTGGTGATCACTTTACGTACTTCGTTGTCTTGGTATGCATCAATCTCATCGGTGAAACGTTCTGTTTGCTCCGCTTCTTTTGGAAGCGCGTCTGTATTAAATACCGTCGTCATCGTAATTCTCACTTTGCACAGAGTTATTGCCTACTGCTGCCTGGGTTTGGCTGCCTGTCATGAAGTAGTAAAGGACCGCGGCTGATCCACCAAGTACCGCTACCGCCATGATCGGCAGTTTAAGGTATGTGGTCATCACGAAACCAATGAAGAAAATCCCCGCCATCTCTTTGTTCCACATCACTTTTAACAGCATGGCAAAACCGATAGCGGGCACCATTTTCGCACCGATACCTAGACCTTCAAGCAGCATAGTTGGCGCATTTTCGTCAATCCACTGTGCCGCATGCTCACCAAAGTATACCGTGATGAACGCGACCACCGAGTACATCGTGGCACGGGCAGTCAAAATACTGATTAATAAGAAGTCGATACCACGAGAGTCACCGCGCTCAGCGCAGTCGTCCGCTTTACCCATTGCGAACGAGGACATGGCAAAGAAACCGATGATCAACATCTGCATCAGTACCGCAATTGGCATGCCCACACCCATTGCGATTTCTGGAGTTTGGTTGGTCATTATGGCAAACGCCACTGCGGCAATGGTCCCCATGGTCACATCTGGCGGCTGAGCGCCCGCGTTTGGCACTAGGCCAAGCCACGCAAGCTCTAAAACCGCACCGGTCATCAGACCAAGTTCCAGATCACCCATGATCAGACCAACAATCGGGCCAGTGATCAGCGGACGGTGAATGTTCAGTGCCACATCGTATTTATCGATACCACACAGGAACGCCCACACCGCTACAAGCATTGCTTCAAATAGCATTGTCTCTTTCCTTTATTTGGGCCGGGGATAGTTTTCCTATACCGGCGGTTGAGAATTACGCGCTCGCTTTCGCTAGTGTCAACACCTCAACCGGATCTTGGTCTGGGGTGTTCTGGATAGTCGAGAGCACATTACATGCGGCGATGCGCTCAAACGCCGTGATATCTTTCGCATCCACCGATACGGTTTTGGTGATTTGACGTTTACCTTCATGGAAGTGCATGTTACCCACGTTCACCGCCTTAATCGGTACGCCGCCTTCAATCAAACGCGCAACGTCGGTTGGGTTCGAACACACGATAAAGATTTTTTGCTCAGGCTTGGCTTTACCAATGATGGTGCACAGTTTGTCGACTGAGTAAAATGAGGTTTTGAACTCTCCGCCGGCCGAGGCACGCATCGCTGCTTGAGAGAACTCGGCGGTTGGGCCTTCGGCCACATCGTCGTTACACACGATACAAGTGTTAGCGCCAGAAGCCGGCATCCAAGTAATTTTCACTTGGCCATGCAATAGACGCTCGTCTATTCGGCACCATACAATATTCGCTGACATAGTATTGAAACCCTCAGTTATGATTCAAATTGGTGGATGATCACGCCTTGCACGACACGGTTGACTTCGCCCGTTGGGCAAGGATTATCAGGTGTAATGTCTAGCGCTAACGAATGGAAGAATGAGTACTCTTGAGCCACAATTAAGTATGGGAAAATCAACTCAACATCAGAAGCCGCTTCTAGGCCATCAATATGCAGGTAGTGACCATCAGTGACAATATCATCTAGTTGCGCAGCAACTGCCACCACTTGTAGTGCTAGGTTATCACGACGTAATTCTGTCAACAGGTCTAAGTCGTATTGACGTGTGTATGGGTTATTCGAGATGTAGACCATGACCAATGTTTCATCATCAATAATTGACTTAGGACCGTGACGGAAACCAAGTGGCGAATCGTACATAGCAACCACTTTGCCCGCCGTCAGCTCTAGTAATTTTAGAGCAGACTCTTGAGCCAGACCTTGGAAACCACCGGAACCGATATAGATCACACGTTTTGCATCTTTCGCCACGATGTCACGAATTGGTGCACACACGTCTTGGATCAGCTTTTTAGATTGTTCACATACTTTCTCGAAATCTTGTGAACTGGCTTTGTTGAAAGTTAAGAACGAGAATGCCGCCATCATCATTGAAGAGAATGAGGAAGTCATTGCGAATGACTTATCGTTAGTCTCTGCCGGCATCAGTACCGCTAGAGAACGCACATCGCTTTGACAACGGTTGTAAAGCTGACCGTCTGCGTTACAAGTAACCACTAGGTGGAAACAATCAGACAAGACTTGAGAAGCCAAATCTACCGCACGCACGGATTCTGGTGAGTTACCAGAACGAGCAAATGACACCAACAGTGTTGGGATATCTTCAGCAAAGTACTGAGATGGGTTTGACACGATGTCTGTGGTCGCAATAGCTTCTACGCGGCAGTTTAATTCTTTCGCTAGGATTGGCGCTAACGCTTTACCGGCAAATGCAGACGTACCCGCACCTGTCATCACAATTCGTAAGTTCTCTTTGGCAAACAGTGGCGAAAGAAACGCTTCTGCTTGCGCACGACATTCATTCACAATCGCAAGGGTTTTTAACCAACAATCTGGTTGTTGCTCGATTTCTTTTGCTGTCCAGAAACCTTTGTTCGTTTCTAGATCAGCAATGTCAATGCCTAGGTGTTTCATTATTTAGTCACTCGTATAATTAAAACTTACAAGCACGTGCGTAGATTTCTAGCACGGTCTTTTGAATCTTGTTGATAACAAACGCTTTCGGGTTGTTTTCTATTTCACCGCTACGCAGTGCTGCATAACCTTCAGGTAGGTGTTGGCTCGCAAGCGCAAGAGGTAATCCCTCTTTTAGGTTGGCAAACAGCTTGTCAACGGCAGCTTGAATAGTTTCATCTGCCCAGTAGTAACGGATACGATCAGATAGAGAGTAAGAACGTGAAAATTTTTGCTCTGCTTCGTTACCGTGGTAGTACTTCGCCCAGTTATCTGGTTTTGCAAGCATCACAGATTCGATAACGTTACGTAGGTTAGAGCGTTGCTCGATAGGTAGTATTTCATCTTCAATCGCACAGAGACCGTATAGGGCTTCACGCATAGCAAAAGTTAGCTGCGGGCCCACTTTTAAGATCGCAAAGTGATCGCGAACTAATAGAGCGTAGTTTTCTGGAGATTGGTAATCGGTTGAGTGTGCTTCAAACAGTATATTCTCAAACTCGTTAACCACTTTTGATAGTTCAGCCGCTGACTCTGGTTTGTAATCAATCACACTAGAGTGGTCAAACTCAACGGCAGGTTGTACAACCAAGCCTACAACGCGATCCCAACAATCTAAGCCAGCAGCAGCAAATGCGTCCTTGTGTGCTTTAATAGTTTGACGAGCCGCTTCTGGTGACGTTGGTTGCACTTCGTGTAACTCTTCAGTTTCACCACCCGGTACTGGCACTTCTGTACCAACCACATATGTAAATGCCCGTGCAGTACCAAAATTTTTCACTGCTGTGTCTTCTGCAATTTTCGCAAGGCGCGCAGCACGTTCAGCCACGATCTCATCCGTTAAAGACACAGGATCATCGGCACATGGCATCGAACAGTCTAAGTGAATTTTCGTAAATCCCGCAGCAACGTAAGTTTCGATAAGTACCTCTGCTTTTGCCATCGCTTCCGCAGCTGGTTCATCTTGCCAACGGTTTGGACCTAAGTGGTCACCGCCAAGGATCAAGTTTTCAGCGTTAAAGCCATGTGCTTCTGCTAAGTTAAGAACTAAATCACGGAAGTCAGCAGGTAACATCCCCGTATAGCCGCCGAATTGATCAACTTGGTTCGACGTTGCTTCAATCAAAAGCGGGGATTTGTCTTTTTTCGCTTGCAGAATAGCTGCTTCAAGAACAAGAGGGTGAGCAGAACATACGGAGTAAATGCCGTTTTCGTTACCAGCTTTATGCTGCTTTACTATGTTCAGTAGAGTTGTCATGTAATCACTCCAAAGTGGATCAATTCGGTATAAGTCTTACCCGACGTTTCTATGAAGTTCGAATACGAAAAAGGCGCATGTTGTAAGGTTTTAAACGATGACGTCTTCGACTACGTCATCCCAATCCAGACGCCAAACTTGCACCAACTTCAGATGAAAGGCCATAGCAACACCGAGTTCATTCGTCATAGCTACATCAATAAAAACATCATCCAAGCAAAGAATGTTTCCGTCGTTGTAATGCCAGAATTACTGTGTTATCCCCATTTCACAGAGCGACACCCTAGTAAAAATAAGATGGTGTTTAGACACTTCATAGGTGAAATTGAAAGGAGCAATTTATCCAATTCGAAGTGCCCACTGGTTATTCTGTAATAATAACAAATGAACTTTCATTTTTCTTCGATTTGATGATACGAAAAAAAACAAAAGCCACACAATACGAAAGCACTGTTTTTTTGATGCATTTCACAAATCACTCCAATTTGTTTCGATTTCGCATCAAAAATTAACATACAAACCAAATAAAAAGGGAAACGAACCAATTAAAAACAAAATGAAAGTAAGATTTTCTTCGCGGCATTTTTTAATTTTCTATGGCATGATTTCCGACTTTTGTGATCTACCAATTCGAAATTCAACTTTCGATCACTTACGATACAAAGAGGTAAGCGTATTAGAAAACAAGTCGCTTGCAATTTAGAATATTGACAAGAGGAAACCACCATGTCTGTTTCTCGTCGAGACCTGTTGAAAGGGATTGCCGCGACAAGCGTTGTTGCTACAACAGCCGCTTGTTCTTCAGTCACCTCAAATGGCACTGCTCCTGCTCTGGGTCAGAATAAAAAGCAAAACAACGTAAAAAAACCAAACCTACTGGTTATTTTCCCTGATGAATGTCGTACTCAGTCACTGGGTTATATGGGGATGGATAAACACACGATGACACCAAACATCGACCGCATGGCGCGTGAAGGTGTCGTTCTCGATCAAACCATTTCAAATTTCCCGTTATGTACGCCAGCGCGCGGCATGTTCATGACTGGTCAGTACCCGTACCGCAATGGCATTCACGGTAACTGCCATACGCCGGAAGAAGGCCACTTTGGTGGTTCTAATTTTGGCGTTGAGCTAAAACAGAACGCGATTTGTTGGTCAGATGTGCTGAAAAAACAGGGATACTCACTGGGCTACCTAGGAAAGTGGCACTTAGACTGCCCGAAACCGCCATTTGTGCCGTCTTACAATAACCCACTCGGTGGCCGTTACTGGAATGACTGGACACCGCTATCGCACCGTCACAGTTTTGATTGGTGGTACTCTTACGGTACGTACGATCTGCACATGAATCCAATCTACTGGACTAACGAAACGCCACGTGAAGCACCGTTGAAAATCAACCAATGGTCACCAGAGCACGAAGCGGACATGGCGATCAAATACCTACGTAACGAAGGTGGTCAATACCGTAATGAGGAAGAACCATTCGCACTAGTTGTTTCCATGAACCCACCGCATTCACCGTATGATCAAGTACCAGAGAAATACTTAGAACGCTTTAAGGGCAAAACCTCAAGAGAGATGAACGATCGTCCAAACGTCGATTGGAACAAAGAATATTTGGAAGGTTACGGCCCTGAGTTCTACAAAGAATACCTCGCCATGATTAACGGTGTTGACGAGCAAGTTGGTCGTATTGTCGATGAGCTCGACCGCCTCAACCTTGCCGAAGATACGCTTGTCGTCTTCTTCTCTGATCACGGTTGCTGCCTTGGCGCTAATGGCCAGCCAACGAAAAACGTGATTTATGAAGAGTCGGTACGTATTCCGATGATTTTCCGTTGGAAAGGCAAACTGATGCCAATGCAAGACGATCTTCTCTTCTCTATCCCTGACCTATTTCCAACCATGTTGGGTCTGATGGGGTTAGATACTGAGATCCCAGACACGGTAGAAGGCACCAACTACGCGAAAACAGTACAAGGTGAAAAAGGCGATGAACGTGCCACTTCACAGCTTTATGTGAAGTCACCTTATGGCGCACCGTCCTACGGGCAGCGTGGAGTTCGTACAGAACGCTACACGCTGCAAGCAACGCGTAAAATTGGTAAGCCAATTGAATACATGTTGTTCGACAACATCGCTGATCCGTTCCAAATGAATAACATTGCGGATAAGCACCCAGAGTTGGTTGAACAACTGGTACAAACCGAACTCATGCATTGGCTTGAGCACACCGGCGACTCTTGGCGTCCAACAGAAGTGCCAGCTTCTGTGTTAAACGCTTATATCTAAGTCTTACTTAGCGATAATAAAGCCAGCTTTGTGCTTAATGCTGATCGTTTGGCTACTTGAACGACCATAAAGAGGCTCCATAATCGGTCGTAACGTAAGTTACGACCGATTTTTTAGTGCGCCGAGCATGGTGTCAACCTAGGAGGTGAAAGTCCTCTACGTACCTTGTCGAGCAGGAAACGTTAGCCTATGCAAGGGTGTCCATCGTGAGGTGGAATCTCCGAGGCGCCGGCCGGAAGTAAGCAAATGGCAAAAAATAGCTTTGACGAACAGAAATCTGGTAGTAGGCATAGTCAACTTGGGTAACCTAGCTAGAGATAGAATAGCCCGAAGTCTCGAACAGAAGTGTGATTATGTAAACCAGGCAGAGCTATGGGAAAGGGTGGCCTCTTACCTCGGGAGGTCTTATCGCCTGTCTCATTAGAGACTAATTGCAATAGTGATGTTGTGTGATGGGCATAAGAAGTCAGCAGAGGACATAGTACCTAAGATTTAGGGAAGGCCTGAACCAAGGTTTTAGATAAACAGGTAACAAATTCTCAGTGTGTACGGAGTCTCAGTAAAGAGTAGAACCCCTACAGCTACGTTAGAAATATGTTGAGAAGTCGGAAATGGATCTGCAACTAACGAAGAGAGGCAAGACATAGTGGCGTCGGAGTTAAACAGTGAATCTAAGCCAACGAAAGTTGGTATGCCTTGGAACCGCCGTATGCGACCCACGCTTGTACGGTGGTGTGAGATGACGGAGGCCGTGAGGCCTCCTCCTACTCGATTGTCTGAGTTTTCAAAAGAGTTACAAGTGTAGTGGTGAGTTTTGCCACGAGCGCCCAATCGATGTATTTAATAAGCATACCCCTCTGGAATGGGGTGAAGAAGCTGTTCAACAAACTGGGCGAGTATCGCTCAGAAAACGTCGTCTACCCGCTGAACAAGCTGTTTGGTTAGTGCTCGGTATTGGGCTTCAACGTAATCGTTCCATTCAAGATGTTTGCGATAAACTGGAATTAGCGTTCCCGGACGTGGAGGGAAAACTTACTCCTATGGCAACGAGTAGTATTATCAAAGGAAAAGAACGTCTTGGAGATAAGCCAATGCGCTATTTTTTAAAACGACAGCTCAACAATGGGAGCAACAATCAGAGTTTTACAAAGTTTGTGGCTTGAAGCTTCTTAGTGTCGATGGCACCTATTTAAAACTCATAATACAGAAGAAAATCAGCATTTTGGTTTTGCTCAAAAGGGAGCATCATTCCCAAGTGTGCTAGCGGTAACATTGATGTCAACACGTAGCATCTTCTATCTGATGCTGCTTTTGGCCCAGTAACCAATAGTGAAATCTCCTACGCTCAACAACTGGTGGGCTCCGCTCCTGATGACTCATTAACACTCTTTGATAGAGGGCTAACTTCTGCAGAGTTATTTACCAGCTGGCGTGGCGCGAGTAGCAATAGCCATTGGTTAACCCCCATCAAAGCCAAAATCGTTGAAAGCTACACTGAACATGATCATCTCATTGATATGCCTGTATCACCCCAAGCTCGAAAGCTGGCCCAATATCTTGGAAAAAAGTGGCGAGATCGACTCATTCTTATCCCAACACCTAAAGGTGCACTCAAAGGCTTTATTACTTCTTGCTTATGTCCTGAGCGCTATCCGTTTGATGCTCTAGTAAAAGTGTATTGGGAGCGTTTGGAAATCGAACGCAGTTACGGTGAACTCAAGCAGTATCAGTTACAGAACAAGCCAACCTTACGGAGTAAGAAAAAAGTCGGGGTGTATCAGGAGCTATGAGGCATTTTAATTAGCTACAACATTGTGAGATTGAAAATGGCTGAGATGGCTAAACAACATAAAGTAGAGCCTCTGCGGATCAGCTTCATTAATTCCTTGTTTTTGATTATGGATGAAATGATTTGGGCGAGAGACACTCCAAGCCCAGGAGCAATACCAAAAAATTTAAAGAGACTCAGGGATAGCGGGAAGCGGCTTATTCTTCCAAAAAACAAAAACGAAGACTCTATCCCCGAGCGGTTTTGAAAAAGCCAGTTTCGATTGCCACTCGCTCTTAAGCGACTGGCATTAAGCGTTTGCTGGCTTTTCTTTCCACCCACCGTTTTTACTCCTGATGACTACTCTTTAGGTAGTATAATGAAAAAAAATTTACCTTACTCGTTGCAGCATTAAGTTTTTCATTTGGTTTTGATACGGCGCAACAACTGATAAAAACGCATGCCACGTTAGCCCACAGTGACAAATTCGATAATGGAATCGAAACTGGGTCGTCGAAATGACCGATGTATCACGTACCGAAATAAAAGGATCAGCACTGGATATTGATGATGGCAACGGCACCACCGTGTGGTTTAAGCACGATATTGACACCCCATCTGCGATTGAATTTGATGGTATGGTCTTGCTTAATGGAGGTCCGAATGACCGAAGCACGGATCTCAACTGGTTCTGGATGGCGCAAGTTCAACATTCAAAAAAGCTTTTTTGAAAAATCAGATTAGCGTGCAGGCGATATGCGCAAGTACGACCCAATGCCCTCTTACTACATTGGTTACGGGGCGAACGATAACTCCACCACTCGCTTCCGCCGTTATGCCGATGATAGCCCTCGTCTTCCTGAGTACGACGTTTCCGCAAAAGAATTCATGAACTTGCCGAACGTATACACCAAAATTAGATGAACGTATCTATGTCTACGTCAATGATAAACAACTGTATGAAATTACCGATGAAGCGCAATTCAAATCGGGTAAATTTGGCGTCCGTACCTGAAAAAGCCACCTAAAAATTGACAACTTTAAAGTCTACACCTTGAAGTAAGCGTTTTACTTCACTTCAATAGCGTATAATCCATCTGTAGAGTATGCACTATTACATTGCATTTCCTCATGCCATCCATCTCTGTAACAACTCCCTGCGAATCAGCGCTTAAATCAGGATTAATATCTCATTTTCGATTAACTACCTTTGGTCTTCTTTTGTTTTCGTGTGTGAAGTCACGAAAGATTATGAAAGTCAGTAATAAAATTAACCTATTACTTATTCCTTACTATTCCACCCCACTCGATAAAGTGGACATTGGAGCTGGACTTTTATGGCACGTAAACATCAACCGACCATTTGCGCACGAGCGGTGAAACTGACCCTCGGTGGCGTACTCTTATCTAGTGTATTGGTAGTACCTTCTATTGCTAGTGCCTCATCTTTAAGCCAAGTCTATAAAGAGGCGACCACAAACGACAAAATCACCGTCTCATTGGTCAACTACTACAAATCGGCACACCGTTGGGATACCGATGTTAAATACTTTGATGAGAATGGTAAGTTTCGACAATCGGAAGAGGGTCACCACACACAGGCAGAGTGGACGCAATCTGTCGGTATGTTCTATAACTCTGGCAAGATCAGCCTTGGTGACAGCCCGATAAAAATGAATTTAAACCTTGGCTACTCGCATGTATTTGAGTTGGATAGTCAATACCCAGGAGGCATGCACAACTGGCATGGCGGGCAAAAATTACTGGAAAGTAAGGACTGTGTCTGGACCGGTGGTGAGAAATTTAAGGGCCAGTACAAATGTTACGATGTGGAAGGTTTCGGTAAAGTGCCAATGGCCAATGCCAAGTTTTACTGGAAAGGCGGTAACCTGACCGTCGGTGACGGTTTTTTCAACACCGGTATGATCACCACAGCTGCTGCCGATGACGCGACTCTTTCCAGTTACCGCGGGGTAATGCTTCGCCACAAATGGAATAACTACAGTTTTGATGCTGCGTTTGTAACTGGCTTTATGGACGGCCTAGACGACAAAATGGGCGATCTGACCACCAACAGCAACTACTATGACCCATACCCTAATACTTACGACTACCTCTACACCGGACGCGTAGATTACCGCGCAGGTCGTGACTGGGGTTATGTATTCTCTTATGGTGAAGCACAAGATTACTTACGTCGCTTCCACACTAACGTCTGGATGAATCATATGATCACGCCAGAAACGAAATTACATTTAAAAGCACAATATTACTACAACAAAGCGGCTGGTGATCTTTGGCACGAAGATGTCGAAAGAGGCGTTGCTGCCTTTGATGACCACGCCTATCTGATTGCTTACCACGGGAAACTGGAGCGAGATGCATTGGGCTTATGGTACGGCTACCATACGGTTGATGCACCAAGATCAGATGGCAGAGGCAGTTTCTCTTACGGCTTCGGTGGTGCAAAAGGCTACTTGAGCCTAGTCACTTCGCCAGGTTACTCCTCTTTCCGTAGTGATGGTGGCCAAGCTCATGTTGTCGGTATCTCTTACGATTTGCGTCATTTCGGCATTCCTGATCTTAAGCTTTCGTACCGTTTCCACTGGGAAAGAAAAGCAGGACAACATTACGACAATAACGACCAGCTCGCGATGGGTCGCGGTGAAGAGCATGTTATCGATGTATTCTATCGCCCACGCTCTGGTTCAATGAAAGGCTTTGAATTCTTGCTCCGCAGCAGTATGTACCGTCCGGACCGTACTTATGCAAAATTAGTCTCAGAGAGATCAGCAGACCGTGGTGACATCGATGCGATCAAAGCCATTGTCAGTTACTCATTCAAACTCTAAAACCACTCCTTAATTAAAATCCAAAGCCAATCTTACGATTGGCTTTTTTTACCTTCAAAAACCTAAAATAAACCATCACTTACTTTCAAAGAAGGATAAAACACTTCGAAAACTGGCATAAATCACATTAATGAAAGCTTTAGAAAGTTAATATCACCCCCTAATAACACATTACGTAAATGAACAAAGCAACCAGCATGCCATCTGCTGACTCGCAGTAGAAAGGCATTGTTGTTCAACCGTAGGAACAAACGCGATATGACATTCAAACAAAAGACCCTAGCTGTTGTCATTACAGCAACCCTGATCGGCTGTAATGCCGAAGACAACAAAGAACTTCCAATCAGTAACGACAATGTTTACCCACCAATAGCAACTGAAGTAGTCGCCCCTGCGCTTTATGTAGGCCAAACGGTCAAGGGGACATACAAATTTGTTGACCCGAACGCGACACCACGTGCAGAAGAAGGCAGTGTCTACTCATGGCGTAATGCTGCAGATGAGACTGAAATCATCGCTGCACAAGCACTTCCTGTATACGCGTATCTTGAAGGACTTAACCTCAAATTCTGTGTGACACCAAAAGCACAAGGCGATATTAATACAGTGGGCACAGAAAACTGTAGCCTGCCAAAAACTGTTAACGGTCCACTGGGTGCTAAACCAGAGGTGATTGCAGGTAGCGTCACTGTTTCTAATACCACACCAACCGTTGGCAATGTACTGACTGGATCTTATGAATTTGATACCGGTCTAGGCGTGACAGAAGGTACTTCTGCGTTTGCCTGGAAAACAAGTACTGACACTGTGGGCACTGAAAAAACCATCACTCTTGGCAACACGCTAGAAGGTAAACAGGTACAGTTCTGTGTTACGCCTAAAACCGATAGCACGCCAGCCGTAGCTGGTGATGAAGTCTGTTCAGCGTTAACTGACGCAATTACAGTCAAAGCGGGTTCAGCACCGGTTGCATCTAATATCACGCTCTCTGCAGAGGCCTTTATTGGCGTAGAACTGACCGCCGACTACACCTTTACTGATGCTGATGGTGACCTTGAAGGTGCCAGTACCTACAGCTGGAAGTCAGGTGTAAGTAAAGTTTCAACCACAAAAACCTATACCCCAGTAGAAGGTGACAAGGGCACTGCACTAGAGTTTTGTGTTACTCCAGTCGCCAAAACAGGTATACCAACAAACGGTACTGAAGTTTGTGGAACAACGACACCAGTCGCTGTTGTTTCAGAAGCGAAACCAATCGCAAGTAACGTAATTTCAGAAGTTCAGGCTCCTGCGACTGATACTGAAGTTGGTGCCACACTACGTGGTAACTATGACTATGCTCAAGCAAACGGCAGCCTCGAAGGCGCATCTGCCGCAGTCTGGAAAGTAGACAATATTGCAGGAGAAGTGTGTGCTGATCCGCGCACTTGTGATTACACCATAACACAAGCAGATTTAGGTAAACAACTGGATTTCTGTGTCACACCACAAACTGCATTAAGTACTGCTGGTGATGAAGTTTGTCTGACGTCTAAAGTGACGCCAAAAGGCATCAAAATCGAAGGTAAACTTGAATACGACCAAGAGCTAATCGCAACCGTGTATGGCTATGCGGCTGACGCAACTCTTGGTGAGTGGAAGGTTGACACCAGTAACCAAACTGGCCCAGTAGATGAAGGCAACAAGAGTGTTCAGCATACAGGTAACATTTATAGAATCGGCGCTCGCGGATCTCTTGCAACCGACTATGACTGGTTCGCTGATGCTGGAGTAGGCTTACTAGAAGCGCGTGACTTTATTGGTAAATCAGTTGAATACTGTGTGGATGTTAACGGAACAGCAAAATGTCTAAACGCAGCTGACAGCGCAAGCGTGGCAGGTGGCCTTTACTATGATGCAGCAAACGCAAGCAAACGTGGTATCGAACCAGTACGTACTATTGAAAATGGTACCCTTACTTACCATCGTCCACTCACTTTTGCCGAGACACAACTGAAAGACAAAGTGGGCTTTAACGCGAACTTATTAACAGCAGCAGCACCGCAAACATTCAATGGTATTGATTGGGCGATGTACAACCATGAACAAACTGATGTGTACACTGCATGTACTAACTTATATGATGGGGAGCAATGGGCACTGCCAATTGGTATCACAGGTTCTTTGTACTCTGCCGATAATTACCCTGGTAATAATGCTCCAGATGCTGGTAATTACTACCTTGGATCACTCAACAAAGGTTTTGTAACCTCAAATGAAGAAGTCGATCGCTTGATGTCACCAGTGTTTGGTTGGCCAACGGGCGCGTCAACGCCTGTCGATATCAAAACGCACTACATGAGTGCATCAGTCCGTATCGGTACAGACCCTCTTAAATACTGGGCTCTGCGTATGTATGCTTCTACAAGTGGTAACTCCGCAACACTAACCACAAATTTCAACCAATTTGTGTCTTGTGTAACTGTAACACCTACTCCTTAATGCCATAAAACTTGAGCAATCTGAGTGTCCCTTACTCGATAAACAGCAGACTCCACCTTCGGGTGGAGTTTTTTTGCACAACAAAGCTGACAAACCCGTAAGTGATTATTACCAATATCGAACCGAGAAAACCATCATATTGGCTTGGTCAAAACATCAACGTCGTTTGTTTCCTGAATTGCGCAAAGCTTGCCTCAACCATCCTGAAACTGAGTTTTTGGCCAATGTAGCCAACAGTGCGGAGCACCGAGAAAACTACTCGATGGGGGCCGGTACCTATCTCACAGATAAAGATTACATTCGTTGTGGCTGGCAGGTGAGAAAGGTGCGTTTTTGGTCCACAGAGAACAAATCGCAATATGTTCCCTTGGGTGAATTGGCGACAAACTTAGGCTAATGGTTTTGGGGCTTACGCCCCAAAACCTACGGAGCATTTATGAAAAACTTCTTAATTGATCAGAAAATGGTCAACTTGGTCGAAAGGTTGCGTCAGATAGAGAAGATCACTGTTAGAGAAATCATTGGGGCGCTCAATGTGGCGTTAGCGTCACGTGATGTTCGTATTGAGTCGAAACAAGATTTCGACGACTTTTTACATCAAGTCTGTGAATATCAAGAGCAAGATGAATAGGTAAGTAGTTGTGTGCATTTTGCAACTATCTTGCACATTGCAATTCAAAATATGAAACGTGATGATATAAACACCATTTAATCCCCTGTTTTGTTGGATATTTAACCATTTCTATTTGGCACGCTATTTGATATACATACAGTGACCCTTTTAAGCCGAGGGTCACCTAGCCAACTGACGTTGTTAGTGAATGAATTTGTTCACAAAATTTAGCCAGCCGCCCTTTGCGTCTGGCTTTTTTCTTTTTTGTTCTGCGATGACAGCGCGACTCTCTCTAATCATATTGCTTTTTTCCGTACCTCATATCAAAATAATGCTGTATAAATAAACAGTATTATTATCTATGAAAGTTATCCCTATTTACGCGAGTGCCGGCATTACTGGCTTTGAAAGCCCTGCGGCTGAGTACAAGAAGCTTGCAATAGATTTAGATGAATTGCTCATTGAGCACCCGAGCGCAACCTTTCTAGGGCAAGCAAAGGGCGACTCGATGCAAGGCGTTGGGATCTTTGATGGGGATTTGTTGATTGTTGATCGGCATGTGCAAGCTTCAGATCAAGACATCATTGTTGCTAATTACAACGGTGAATTTGTCTGTAAGATCCTCGATATTCGTCGCCGTTTGTTACTTTCAGCCAATGAACATTTACAGCCTGTTCCTATCCATGAGTTTGATTCTTTTTCAATTGAAGGTGTGGTGATTCGCTCGATTCGCTGCCACCGCCCTAGCCCGTTGTTGTGTGGTGAATAATGTTCGCGCTTGTCGATGCTAACTCGTTTTACTGCAGTGCAGAGCAAGTCTTTCGGCCTGAATGGCGGGGTAAGCCGGTGATTGTTTTGTCGAATAACGATGGCTGTATCGTTGCCGCAAACCGGCAAGCCAAAGAAGCCGGAATCGAAAAGTTTAAGCCCTATTTTCAAGTACGCGCCTTGTGTGAACAGCGAGGGGTGATTGCCCTTTCTTCTAACTACGAGCTGTACGCCGATCTGTCA
Organism: Vibrio navarrensis; assembly: GCF_015767675.1. Taxonomy (NCBI): domain Bacteria; kingdom Pseudomonadati; phylum Pseudomonadota; class Gammaproteobacteria; order Vibrionales; family Vibrionaceae; genus Vibrio; species Vibrio navarrensis. The sequence continues at coordinate 59,530 of NZ_CP065219.1, forward strand.
GAAAAAATGATGCAAGTGATCGGTCGATTCGCACCAGAGCAGCATGTTTACTCTATCGATGAAACTTTTCTTTCTTTTGAACGTTGTTTAGCTGCGATCGGCGATTTCCGTCAGCACGGCACTTTGATTCGTCGAGCGGTTTGGAAAGAGTGCCGTTTACCCGTTTGTGTTGGCATGGGCCCCACCCTTACTTTAGCTAAGCTTGCCAACCACGCGGCGAAAAAAATACCCGGTTACTCCGGCGTTTGTGTGCTCGATAATGAAGCCGAGCGCCTAAAAGTCTTAGCAAAAACGCCTGTTTCAGACGTATGGGGAGTTGGCCGTAAACTCTCTTCCCATTTCAAACTAATGGGTATCAATACCGCACTTGATCTCGCCAAAAAACCTGCGCCGTTAATGCGCAAAAATTTTAATGTTGAAGTCGAACGGACCATTCGAGAACTGAACGGTCAACGCTGTAAAGATTGGGATGTTGCGAGGGCTGATAAGAAACAGATTTTTTCTACACGCAGCGCAGGCCAGCGGATCACCGATGTTGAATCACTGCGCCAGGCATTGTGCCTGCATGCTGGGATAGCCTCACGCAAAGCGAGAAAACAAAGTTCGCTATGCCGTGTGATGTTAGTGTTTGCCTCGAACTCTCCATTTGATGAAAAACCGGTGAGTTTTAAAGCCATACATCGCTTTGCTTACCCTACATCTGACGTTACTCAGATCACTTCTGCGGCGTCCCGTTTAGCCAATGAAGTGTTTCATGAGGGGGTTCGCTTCTACAAATTTGGGGTTGGTTTGCTCGATTTGCAAGACGGCCGACATGAGCAAAAAGACCTTTTCAACCCATGTCCGAACGATGAAAAATTGATGGCCGTATTTGACAGCTTAAATCAACGTTATGGGGACGGTGCTGTTTTTCTAGCAGCGCAAAGCATAGGGAGTAAATGGGAAATGCGGCGCGAAATGCTCACGCCACAATACACGACCCGTTGGCGAGATCTGCCTAAGGTAAGGTGCTAAAATTTACAATATAACTTATTGTTTTTCTGACAGGTTGTATTCAGTGTATACGCCACTTTCTAGGATAAAATCAATTGTGTTGAAAGCTACGTTTGTGACGTCGTCTTCAAACATACGGTTAGCTCTTCCTCGTTCAGTCCAGCTACGGGCAGTGTATTTTAGTACATCTTGTGCTCGGCAAGGCTGGTAATCCATTACATTTCGATGCGAAACAGCACGCCCAGCACTTACTACCGGATCGACAGTTGTATCACCAAGCTCAATAAGCTGTATTCCCTCGTACGAATGTGCACTGACCATCCAGCCATAAGATAAAGGGGCGTCGCTTTCGTCGAATTTAGTGCATAGCAAGAGGTTCATATTTTTCTTTCGGAGCTCTGTCTGCCGTTCGATTAGTTTGCTATGAAGGTTATGGGTAATACAGTTCTTCTTTTTGCTTTAACTTCAAGTTTGATGCCACTACACGACCCACTGATGATTGTCTGGTTTCTGCAATCTATTTAGTTGAACCCGTTTTCTTGTAACCAAATGTCAGCAATTCGTTCGCCTATAATACCGTCTACTTTTGCCGTAATTTCACCCCCTTTGTATATCGACCGACAGTAAGGTGGGCAGCATAAGGTAGGTTCCGCCAAAATGTTCACTGAGGACATTAAGGGAATGAGGCGAAAGTAGATTACTCACTTTACCTCTACTGGGGTTCTTTGGGATGTAAATATTTTGTCCACCGTGTTCATTAATAAGCGTGTACATTTCGTCGTAGCCAATGAAGTAAATTAAAACCTGTATTACTAACGGGAGTTTGTGATACTCAGTACTTGGCACCTTATTGTTATACTCGTTCGGCATACTATCCTCCGTGTTAGATTAATGATCTGCATCAACAACGCTGGAGACTTCATTAAGCCCGACATTTTGATGTTCAAAGTTAACTGGGTTTAGATCCCCAAGAGCACTGTGCATTCTTGTCCGATTATAATCAACTTCTATGTATTCAAACACCGTTTGGTGCATCGCCTATCTTGTCATCATCGACTCATGCTTTGTCCTAAATATAAGCACTTATTATATCTCAATAGCCTTTTGAGCAGCACTGGCTACCTCGATCACTATGAACGATATCCGGCTCAGGGTGAGTTATGTAAATCACAGGTGCGCGATACATGGGGAGATGGTACAGAGTTTTCGAACAGAGTAGACATTGAAAACTATGATCAGTCGGTTACAGGTTACTACTACCCAGAGAAAGACAATCTGGAAGCGTCTGATCCTAAACGCAAGAAAACGATTGCTGAGAAGTTTTTGTAAAAGTTCTGTTCCTGTAAGGTGCACATGTTAAGAGGGGAATGTGCACCTTGTTGCTTTATACCGCTGCAAATTTATTAAACAGCTCAGGCTCATCCCTAAGAACACAAAGAACCTTTTCAGCTAAGCCTGTTGGGTTTCTTCGCTTTTGCTCCCATGATTTCACTGTATCTACACTTACATCTAGCGCGCTAGCCAATTCCTTTTGAGTTACGTGTAGCTGAGAGCGAATAGCCTTAACGTCAGCCACTTCATAGCGTGTAATGCGAGCGGCCTCTGATTTGCCTTCTGCAATCTCAATTGCCTGCTGCATTGATGTAGATAGGTCTTTAAAAATACTCATTTTTATCTCGCTTTTTCTTTAACATCTCACGAGTCTCTTGCTCGCGACTTCGATGTTTCTTAATTAGCTCAGAAGAAAAACTCTTTAGCTGGTTCTTCTCACTATCAGTTAGACTATCTTTTCGGCCTTTCTTGTACGCCAATATCAAGTAAACGGTGTCAGGTAACACGTAAAGATAGATGATGCGGTACCCTCCGCTTTTGCCGCCATTCTCTGTTGCTAGGCGAACTTTCCTCAATCCACCCGTTCCCTTGATGAGTTTTCCAACTTCAGGGTTTTTAATAATATCTGTTTGTAGATCTCTGAATTCTTCATCAGTGATCAACTCCTCTCGCTGAGAACTAAATAACGGCGTCTCAACAAATTCGATTGCATGGCTAATATCAATCTCCTTTTTTAAAATATTTTAGGCGTACATTGTACTCCTGTCAACGAGGAAAGGCGATGTGTTTCATTAAAGTAGTACCACACATATGATTCATTAAAGTCGCATATTTTAACCGACTTACTTTTATTTAAACTGATATCCGGATAACAACATTCATCCATACCTCATTTTTTAATACACACCTTGAAAATTAAAGTATATACTATTTTTAAATCCTCTATGGAGATAGAAATGGATACCCAACAAACCACATTGACCTTTCAAGCTCTTAAGCAAGGTGCCGACGGTTACATCAAACGCCGCAATCAGCGTTTACTCGCCAACCATCGTAAAGAACTGCGTAACTTTACTCGTGCTGAAGCCACTGCCTATCTCGATATCGATGCTAAAACATTGGATAAGTACGTCGCCAATGCCGGGATCGACCCACGCCGCCATCAAGATTCTCAGTGGTCGATTAACATTGAAGAGATGTATACGGTGCGCGATTTGTTGCCCGACTCTCTGCGCAAAGAAGCTAAATTTGTCCGCGATAGTCACCAAAAGACCCAAATTATCGTGATTCAAAACCAAAAAGGAGGCGTTGGGAAAACCGTCTCTGCCGCAACGATTGCATCTGGTTTAGCCACTGAATTTCATCAAGAATATCGCGTCGGTCTGATCGATATGGATGGCCAAGCGACACTTTCCATGTACTACGCTCCAGAAGCAGAACAGGAAGGTTGTTTGTCCGTGGGCGACTTGATGATGCAAAACTTTGATCTCGAAGAAGGTGAAACACTGGCTCAAGTGGTGTCGGATTCGTTTTTGAAAACCACCATACCTAATCTGCGTATCCTACCGGCATCACAAACCGACCGAGCGATTGAAGGCTGGTTTCATGAGCAAGTGTTTAGCCACAAACTGCCTTCCCCTTACTCAATTTTGAGTGAGATTATCAACTCGGTGCGAGATGAGTTTGATATTATCCTGATTGATACCCCACCATCATTAGGGTACGCCACCTATAACGCCTACTTTGCAGCGACCAGTGTCGTTTTCCCACTTTCGATTACCGAAAACGACATCGATGCTACGTGCTCCTATTTCAGTTACATCCCTCAAGTGTGGGCCTTGTTGGCGAATGCCAACCACTCTGGTTATGACTTTATGAAAATACTATTAACTAACCATAGAGACGGCTCGACAACCACTGAATTAATGAACAGCTTGTACGACCATTTTTCTCCTTATCTTTACTCTAAAGAGTTCAAACATAGTGAAGCGATCCGTCAGGCCTCTTCCCTACTTTCCACCGTCTTTGATATGTCGAAAAGTGAGTATCCGAAGAGCAAAGGCACTTTCCAAAGTGCGCAGCAAAATGGTTATGAAGTGACGAGCCAAATTTTGCGCGACATCGTTAACGTTTGGCGAGAGGAACAAAAATAATGGCAAAAAAACGTGGAGGAAGCCCCTTAGGTAATGCCCCAGGGTCTCAAGAAGCCCAAGTATCAGCGGCAAAAGCGAATATTGACAGTTTAACTCGGCAGCTATCCCAAGAGCTCACTAATGCCGGCGAAAGCGTTGTCCACTATCTACAGCAAACTTTTGGTATTCAATCTGTCGGTAATAGCGTCGTATGGCAATTGGAATCAGGGAGTCAGGCGACATTTAACGAAGTGACACTGTCATACGAACAAGTTCGCGATAATACCTACGTCACCTTTGAAGTAAATGGCCGTGATCAGTCTCTTTTGACTAAAGATTCATTGTCTGATCTTGCTTCTCTAGAGTTTCAGCAGTTTTACCCTGCCGTTGGCCGAGAACTGGATGGAAAGATCGATGTGCTCGATGGTTCACGTCGCCGCGCATGGTTCTTACAAAATCGCGGGAAAGTGCAAACGTTTAGAATATTGGTCACTCAAGATCCAATATCCTACTCCGATGCCAAAGCACTAGCCAAGCAGTTACAAACCGCCAAAGAGCATAATCAGCGTGAAATCGGTTTGCAGTGTAAAGCGATCATGGCCAGTGGCGAATTTACGCAAGAAGATGTCGCTAAAGTGATGGGAATGAGCCGTCCCGCGGTCAGCAAAGCTCTCAAAGCCGCCAGTATCGATGACAAACTTATCTCCTTATTTTCGGATGTTAATCTTCTCTCACACACTGACTATTCGTTACTCGATAAAGTCATGAAAATATTGGGAAATAGTGCTGAAGAATTGGATTTATTCGTCGAGCGAGTTCAGGAAAGAACTGTCAATGTTCAGGCTGAACAGCCCCTTGATGAAACCAAGTTAGACATCATTGCCGCGATAAAAGCAGAGTTAAAAATCACTGAAGCAAAACAAGTTAAAGAACAAGCGGAAGTGACCCCCCTAGCCCAGTTTAAGAGCAAAGGCGTTTTTGCCCGTAAGCGAGTAAAAGGCCGTAATTTCTCGTATGAGTTTGGCCGCTTGTCTAAGGACGTGCAAAGTGAACTCGACCAAGCGATCGCGGCGGTATTGGAGAAGTATCAAGACCGTTGAACCTGTTGTGATTCTCGCAATAGGCAGCTCTTAGCTTAGCTGCCTATTGTGGGTCATAAAGACTCCAGCTCATTTTTGTCGGATAGGCGACACCTGTTACCAGATGCCGCCCTCCTAAGAACCGTACGTGCAACTTTCACTGCATACGGCTCAAGCCTCCGCTAAGGCGTATTACGTTACCCAGCAACCTAGATAGCAGTTAAGGCAGGGTCAAACCAAGAGTGACGACTTTCCTTTTTCGGCTTCCTCTTTGCCAAGTAATCTTGGTAAAGCGGATCGAATGGGGTTGCTGCACTTCTAATTTTCACATGCCTTTTGATCGGCGTTTTCGCTATTTGAATTAGGTTGTAGTGACAGTCCATATTGGCGATTTTCTGCCAACCGTGAAATTGCCATCCACCACTTCTGTTCATGTAGTATTTTCGCCTTACCCAGTCTTTGGGTTTAGTGGGATGACGTCTAACCGCCCATCGCCACAGTAACCAGAAGATTTGATGACCGAGGTAACCGAAAGTGCGCTTTGCAACGCAGTGGCGATAATAGTTCGCCCAACCTTTCAGCTTAGGGTTCAGTAATCTAATGAGATCATTGACTGGCATTGTTGCGTGCTTCTTGATGAGTTCACGCAAGTTACCCAAGAAAGAGAGAACGTTGCTCTTACTCGGTTTGATGAGTAGTTTGCCTTTGTACTTCCTGAGGTTAAAGCCCAGAAAATCAAAGCCATCATCTATATGAGTAATGTGTGTTTTCTCTTCAGAGAGTGTCAACCCTCTTTCTTTTAGAAAATCAATCACCCTTGGTTTGACTTCGTTAACAAGAACATCTTTTGACGAACCTGTTATCACAAAATCATCCGCATAACCGATAAAGTTAACTCGTTCTCCCGATTTCTTAGCGACTTCTTTCACGAGCTTTTCTAGGCCCGCAAGCGTCAGTAACATAAGCGTTGGAGAGATAATTCCTCCTTGCGGAGTTCCCTCCGACGTTCGGTAGAACAAGCCCTTATCGATATAGCCAGAGCCTAACCACTGCTTCAGCATCCTTTTGTCTATTTGAACATGTTCAAGTAGCCATTCATGCCCAATCTTGTCAAAGCAAGCTTTAATATCCCCCTCCAAAACCCAGCGACCTGAGCGCTTAAGACACAAGCATTTGAAACATTGTGCTATTGCGTCAGCCGTACTGCGATTAGGGCGAAAACCGTAGCTATTTGGATCTGCTATCGTTTCCGATATCGGTTCCAAAGCAAGCAGATAAAGCGCTTGTTGCGCTCGGTCTATCATGCATGGAATGCCTAGGGGTCTAAGTTTGCCATTCTTTTTCGGGATGTAGATACGTCTGAGCGGTTTAGCTCGGTAACCTTTGCGATTCAATTGATCCACTGCGGTCATTCGACGGGCATCCGTATTCCAAATGACACCATCGATTCCTGGAGTGTTACTGCCTTTGTTTTGGGACACCCGCTTCACAGCAAGTAATTTCGCTGATCTGGAGTGGGTTAAGATCCACTGCAAAGCCTTCGCTTTACTGTGTTTTCCCTCTCGAGTTGCTTTTTCAATGCGCATTTGAAGCTTTAACACGTGCGACTCGACAGCTTTCCAATCGATGGATTGCCATTGAGTGCCATTAGGAGAGGCACTAACTTCTGATGAAGCCACCATTTGCGTTTCTCCTTGAATAAAGTTCTTCAAATCATCTTGCAACGGGAGACCAGTTAGAAGTCAGCTCGCTTTCACGCCAGATATAAACCTGTATCCACTTCATTACAAAGCGGCCTTTGCTTTTTCTAACCTCCTTTACCTGCACACCTATCGGCAATCTTCGCAGACTGCTTTCCCAATGGGAGATATACAGGCTTACCCTGTTCCGTATGTCGCGCAAAATATCAGCTTAGATGCCCACTATAGTGCGGAGAGTACATCGATCACGAAAGAGTACTGTCCAACTTCTTTCCGACTCTCATTGCCATTTTTGGCCACAGCGTATTAACCACTTCCGCTGCTTCATCATATAACGCGCCTTGCGTGGATTCACTTACGTTCATCATACTGACACCCTAGCACTTACCCAATTTGTGGTTATCAGGAGGAACGTCCTCTCACGATTCCATTCCCACTCTGCCTAACGGCTGAGTTTCGTTACATTGTCGGATCCGCTGCTTTATTCAGGATCCTAGGGTCATCTGGTGATACAGATGGTTCACTCTTATCGTGGTGAACAACGCTTCATACGACTTCAGGTCGCACGGACAAAAGTAAGTTAGTGGCTTTACTAATTTAGTATTACATAGATTACTTTTTGTAATACTAAATTCCTGATCAGAAGACCCCTTTCACTCTATGACTACATCTTGAGATTAACAACTGCTACCCACTCCTTGAATCCAATATATATGTAAACAAGCTGGTCGGTTAAACGCTAATTAGAGTATGCAAATACATAGTTGTTTACATCCATTGATACCTAAAACGTAGAACCTTCTCAATTTCTGGTTTTTTCTTTAAAAATTATCCAATTAGCTAGCTAAACCTCTATCTGTGTATTTTACTTAAGATAGACAATCACGATTCACGGATGATAAAAATGGCTAACAAAAAAAACGTCGAAGCAAACAAGAAAAATAACGAGCTAGAACAAAAGAAGCCGACACAAAAAAAGAAGCTCAGACTGCATTCGCACCTTAAAGTTAAAATACCAATTTTTCAATCACTTATGATGATACTACCATCGCTGGCAAAGCACGCATCAGCCAGAAATGGAGACGATACCAGCGATACGGTAGATCGAGTAAACACAAATAGCGCGACAGAAAAAGGCATCATATCCGACCATGGCAAAGCAGAATCATCAGTGGTTAGTCATCAAGAAGCTCAAACCGGTGAAGAGCACGTAAGCCCGATCTTAAGTACAAACCAGACTCCACATGGTTCTAACAGTCACTTAGTCCCTTCTCATCATTTATCGACGTTTTCTCACCCACAAGTCCATTATATTCCTTCAGTATCGATGCCTGCCATCTCTGCAGGAAGTAACTGGCATCCTATTCCTTCAAGTACGCCTTCGACACCAGCTCTACCAGTAACTTTTATGCCAGAAGTAATAAAAGGTACATACGGAGAGCTACATGTTGATGTAAATGGTCAATACACATTTGTATTGAATCCAAAATCTCCTCAATACATCCTGCTGAACCAGCACCAACAAGGTACTGACCATTTTACGTTACATCTATCTAATGGATCGAACATCATTGTTCAGATACCGGTAACCGGTAAACAAGACACGCCAAGCATTTCTGGAGACTTAGCTGGTGTTGTAACAGAAGATCACAACATTGATTCACAAGGCTTGTTACATGCGAACGGTAAAATTGATGTAATAGATCCTGACCAAAATGAAAGTTCAATGAAGCATGAAATCATCTCTGGAAAGTATGGGGCGCTAACTATTGATGCTGATGGACACTGGCAGTATCAAGTGGATAACTCTCTTTCGAATATTCAAGCGTTAACCGCTGCCACTTCATTACACGAAAGTTTCACTGTTCACACCAAAGATGGAACTCCACAAACCATTGATATGACGATTGGAGGAAACGACGACAATGCCGTAATTTATGGAGTGGATGCAGGAGTGGTGATAGAAGATTTAACGACACAAATCCAAGGTAAACTTTCTGTAGCTGACTCTGACTTTGGAGAAAGTCACTTTCAAGCATCACAAGTAACTGGTCATTTGGGTACACTCAATATCACGGAAGATGGTGTGTGGACGTACGTTCTCGATAACACAAACCCTGCGGTTCAAGAATTAAGCGCGAATAAAACAACCACCGATACCATTACAGTACATTCAGCCGATGGTACTGCACATCAGATTACATTAACGATTAATGGCACTAATGACAAAGCCACAGTCAGCAGCGCGACCATCGCCATTGATGAAACCGACCAAGCGGTAACGACTTCAGGCACACTAACCAGTACCGACGTAGATAATCCAGACAACACTTTCATACCCGCCTCGATTACTGGCTCTAACGGTGACCTCACCATTGATGCCAATGGTCATTGGAATTTCACCGCAAGCAGTGCGTTCAATCAATTAAACGTCGGCGATAAGGTCGAAGAAACATTCACAGTGTCGTCTGTTGATGGCACACCATCGACCATCAAGGTCACAATTAATGGCACTAATGACAAAGCCACGGTCAGCAGCGCGACCATCGCCATTGATGAAACCGACCAAGCGGTAACGACTTCAGGCACGTTGGCCAGCACCGACGTAGATAACCCAGACAACACTTTCATACCCGCCTCGATTACTGGATCTAACGGTGACCTCACCATTGATGCCAATGGTCATTGGAATTTCACCGCAAGCAGTGCGTTCAATCAATTAAACGTTGGCGATAAGGTCGAAGAGACGTTTACCGTCAATTCGATTGATGGCACGCCATCGACCATCAAAGTCACAATTAATGGCACCAATGATAAAGCGACGGTCAGTACCGCAACGGTCAGTGTGGATGAAACTGACAAAGCGGTAACAACCTCAGGCACGCTAACCAGTATCGATGTTGATAACCCAGACAACACTTTCATACCCGCCTCGATTACTGGATCTAACGGTGACCTCACCATTGATGCCAATGGTCATTGGAATTTCACCGCGAACAGTGCGTTCAATCAATTAAACGTTGGCGATAAGGTCGAAGAAACCTTCACCGTGTCGTCTGTTGATGGCACACCATCGACCATCAAGGTGACGATTAATGGCACCAACGACAAAGCAACGGTCAGCACTGCAACCATTGCCATCGATGAAACCGACAAAGCGGTTACCACCTCGGGCACACTAACCAGTACCGACGTAGATAATCCAGACAACACTTTCATACCCGCCTCGATTACTGGCTCTAACGGTGACCTCACCATTGATGCTAATGGACATTGGTCATTCACCGCGAACAGTGCGTTCAATCAATTAAACGTTGGCGATAAGGTCGAAGAAACCTTCACAGTGTCGTCTGTTGATGGCACACCATCGACCATCAAGGTGACGATTAATGGCACTAATGATAAAGCGACGGTCAGTACCGCAACGGTCAGTGTGGATGAAACTGACAAAGCGGTTACCACCTCGGGAACACTAACCAGTACCGACGTAGATAATCCAGATAATACGTTTACACCCGGTTCTATTTCAGGCACTAATGGCGATCTGACTATTGATGCCAATGGTCATTGGGTGTTCACCGCAAGCAGCGCGTTCAATCAATTAAACGTTGGCGATAAGGTCGAAGAAACCTTCACAGTGTCGTCTGTTGATGGCACACCATCGACCATCAAGGTCACGATTAATGGCACCAACGACAAAGCAACGGTCAGCACTGCAACCATTGCCATCGATGAGACTGACAAAGCGGTGACGACATCAGGCACGTTGACCAGCACCGACGTAGATAACCCAGACAACACTTTCATACCCGCCTCGATTACTGGATCTAACGGTGACCTCACCATTGATGCCAATGGTCATTGGGTGTTCACCGCAAGCAGCGCGTTCAATCAATTAAACGTCGGCGATAAGGTCGAAGAAACCTTCACAGTGTCGTCTGTTGATGGCACACCATCGACCATCAAGGTCACAATTAATGGCACTAATGACAAAGCCACGGTCAGCAGCGCGACCATCGCCATTGATGAAACCGACCAAGCGGTAACGACTTCAGGCACACTAACCAGCACCGACGTAGATAACCCAGACAACACTTTCATACCCGCCTCGATTACTGGATCTAACGGTGACCTCACCATTGATGCCAATGGTCATTGGAATTTCACCGCGAACAGTGCGTTCAATCAATTAAACGTTGGCGATAAGGTCGAAGAAACCTTCACCGTGTCGTCTGTTGATGGCACACCATCGACCATCAAGGTGACGATTAATGGCACCAACGACAAAGCAACGGTCAGCACTGCAACCATTGCCATCGATGAGACTGACCAAGCGGTAACGACTTCAGGCACACTAACCAGTACCGACGTAGATAATCCAGACAACACTTTCATACCCGCCTCGATTACTGGATCTAACGGTGACCTCACCATTGATGCCAATGGTCATTGGAATTTCACCGCGAACAGTGCGTTCAATCAATTAAACGTCGGCGATAAGGTCGAAGAAACCTTCACAGTGTCGTCTGTTGATGGCACACCATCGACCATCAAAGTCACGATTAATGGCACTAATGACAAAGCAACGGTCAGCAGCGCGACCATCGCCATCGATGAAACCGACAAAGCGGTTACCACCTCGGGAACGTTGACCAGCACCGACGTAGATAATCCAGATAATGCGTTTACACCCGGTTCTATTTCAGGTGCTAACGGTGACCTGACCATTGATGCCAATGGTCATTGGGTGTTCACCGCGAACAGTGCATTCAATCAATTAAACGTTGGCGATAAGGTCGAAGAAACCTTCACCGTGTCGTCTGTTGATGGCACACCATCGACCATCAAGGTGACGATTAATGGCACCAACGACAAAGCAACGGTCAGCACTGCAACCATTGCCATCGATGAGACTGACAAAGCGGTGACGACATCAGGCACGTTGGCCAGCACCGACGTAGATAACCCAGACAACACTTTCATACCCGCCTCGATTACTGGATCTAACGGTGACCTCACCATTGATGCCAATGGTCATTGGAATTTCACCGCGAACAGTGCGTTCAATCAATTAAACGTTGGCGATAAGGTCGAAGAAACCTTCACCGTGTCGTCTGTTGATGGCACACCATCGACCATCAAGGTGACGATTAATGGCACCAACGACAAAGCAACGGTCAGCACTGCAACCATTGCCATCGATGAAACCGACAAAGCGGTGACGACATCAGGCACGTTGGCCAGTACCGACGTAGATAATCCAGACAACACTTTCATACCCGCCTCGATTACTGGCTCTAACGGTGACCTCACCATTGATGCTAATGGACATTGGTCATTCACCGCGAACAGTGCGTTCAATCAATTAAACGTTGGCGATAAGGTCGAAGAAACCTTCACAGTGTCGTCTGTTGATGGCACACCATCGACCATCAAGGTCACGATTAATGGCACCAACGACAAAGCAACGGTCAGCACTGCAACCATTGCCATCGATGAGACTGACAAAGCGGTGACGACATCAGGCACGTTGACCAGCACCGACGTAGATAACCCAGACAACACTTTCATACCCGCCTCGATTACTGGATCTAACGGTGACCTCACCATTGATGCCAATGGTCATTGGGTGTTCACCGCAAGCAGCGCGTTCAATCAATTAAACGTCGGCGATAAGGTCGAAGAAACATTCACAGTGTCGTCTGTTGATGGCACACCATCGACCATCAAGGTCACAATTAATGGCACTAATGACAAAGCCACGGTCAGCAGCGCGACCATCGCCATTGATGAAACCGACCAAGCGGTAACGACTTCAGGCACACTAACCAGCACCGACGTAGATAACCCAGACAACACTTTCATACCCGCCTCGATTACTGGATCTAACGGTGACCTCACCATTGATGCCAATGGTCATTGGAATTTCACCGCGAACAGTGCGTTCAATCAATTAAACGTTGGCGATAAGGTCGAAGAAACCTTCACCGTGTCGTCTGTTGATGGCACACCATCGACCATCAAGGTGACGATTAATGGCACCAACGACAAAGCAACGGTCAGCACTGCAACCATTGCCATCGATGAGACTGACCAAGCGGTAACGACTTCAGGCACACTAACCAGTACCGACGTAGATAATCCAGACAACACTTTCATACCCGCCTCGATTACTGGATCTAACGGTGACCTCACCATTGATGCCAATGGTCATTGGAATTTCACCGCGAACAGTGCGTTCAATCAATTAAACGTCGGCGATAAGGTCGAAGAAACCTTCACAGTGTCGTCTGTTGATGGCACACCATCGACCATCAAAGTCACGATTAATGGCACTAATGACAAAGCAACGGTCAGCAGCGCGACCATCGCCATCGATGAAACCGACAAAGCGGTTACCACCTCGGGAACGTTGACCAGCACCGACGTAGATAATCCAGATAATGCGTTTACACCCGGTTCTATTTCAGGTGCTAACGGTGACCTGACCATTGATGCCAATGGTCATTGGGTGTTCACCGCGAACAGTGCATTCAATCAATTAAACGTTGGCGATAAGGTCGAAGAAACCTTCACAGTGTCGTCTGTTGATGGCACACCATCGACCATCAAGGTGACGATTAATGGCACCAACGACAAAGCAACGGTCAGCACTGCAACCATTGCCATCGATGAGACTGACCAAGCGGTAACGACTTCAGGCACACTAACCAGTACCGACGTAGATAATCCAGACAACACTTTCATACCCGCCTCGATTACTGGATCTAACGGTGACCTCACCATTGATGCCAATGGTCATTGGAATTTCACCGCGAACAGTGCGTTCAATCAATTAAACGTCGGCGATAAGGTCGAAGAAACCTTCACAGTGTCGTCTGTTGATGGCACACCATCGACCATCAAAGTCACGATTAATGGCACTAATGACAAAGCAACGGTCAGCAGCGCGACCATCGCCATCGATGAAACCGACAAAGCGGTTACCACCTCGGGAACGTTGACCAGCACCGACGTAGATAATCCAGATAATGCGTTTACACCCGGTTCTATTTCAGGTGCTAACGGTGACCTGACCATTGATGCCAATGGTCATTGGGTGTTCACCGCGAACAGTGCATTCAATCAATTAAACGTTGGCGATAAGGTCGAAGAAACCTTCACAGTGTCGTCTGTTGATGGCACACCATCGACCATCAAGGTGACGATTAATGGCACCAACGACAAAGCAACGGTCAGCACTGCAACCATTGCCATCGATGAGACTGACAAAGCGGTGACGACATCAGGCACGTTGGCCAGCACCGACGTAGATAACCCAGACAACACTTTCATACCCGCCTCGATTACTGGATCTAACGGTGACCTCACCATTGATGCCAATGGTCATTGGGTGTTCACCGCAAGCAGCGCGTTCAATCAATTAAACGTCGGCGATAAGGTCGAAGAAACATTCACAGTGTCGTCTGTTGATGGCACACCATCGACCATCAAGGTCACAATTAATGGCACTAATGACAAAGCCACGGTCAGCAGCGCGACCATCGCCATTGATGAAACCGACCAAGCGGTAACGACTTCAGGCACACTAACCAGCACCGACGTAGATAACCCAGACAACACTTTCATACCCGCCTCGATTACTGGATCTAACGGTGACCTCACCATTGATGCCAATGGTCATTGGAATTTCACCGCGAACAGTGCGTTCAATCAATTAAACGTTGGCGATAAGGTCGAAGAAACCTTCACCGTGTCGTCTGTTGATGGCACACCATCGACCATCAAGGTGACGATTAATGGCACCAACGACAAAGCAACGGTCAGCACTGCAACCATTGCCATCGATGAAACCGACAAAGCGGTGACGACATCAGGCACGTTGGCCAGTACCGACGTAGATAATCCAGACAACACTTTCATACCCGCCTCGATTACTGGCTCTAACGGTGACCTCACCATTGATGCTAATGGACATTGGTCATTCACCGCGAACAGTGCGTTCAATCAATTAAACGTTGGCGATAAGGTCGAAGAAACCTTCACAGTGTCGTCTGTTGATGGCACACCATCGACCATCAAGGTGACGATTAATGGCACTAATGATAAAGCGACGGTCAGTACCGCAACGGTCAGTGTGGATGAAACTGACAAAGCGGTTACCACCTCGGGAACACTAACCAGTACCGACGTAGATAATCCAGATAATACGTTTACACCCGGTTCTATTTCAGGCACTAATGGCGATCTGACTATTGATGCCAATGGTCATTGGGTGTTCACCGCAAGCAGCGCGTTCAATCAATTAAACGTTGGCGATAAGGTCGAAGAAACCTTCACAGTGTCGTCTGTTGATGGCACACCATCGACCATCAAGGTCACGATTAATGGCACCAACGACAAAGCAACGGTCAGCACTGCAACCATTGCCATCGATGAAACCGACAAAGCGGTTACCACCTCGGGAACGTTGACCAGCACCGACGTAGATAATCCAGATAATGCGTTTACACCCGGTTCTATTTCAGGTGCTAACGGTGACCTGACCATTGATGCCAATGGTCATTGGGTGTTCACCGCAAGCAGCGCGTTCAATCAATTAAACGTCGGCGATAAGGTCGAAGAAACATTCACAGTGTCGTCTGTTGATGGCACCCCATCGACCATCAAGGTGACGATTAATGGCACTAATGACAAAGCCACTGTTAGCAGTGCGACCGTTGCCATCAATGAGACTGACCAAGCGGTTACCACCTCGGGAACGTTGACCAGCACCGACGTAGATAATCCAGATAATGCGTTTACACCCGGTTCTATTTCAGGTGCTAACGGTGACCTGACCATTGATGCCAATGGTCATTGGGTGTTCACCGCGAACAGTGCATTCAATCAATTAAACGTTGGCGATAAGGTCGAAGAAACCTTCACAGTGTCGTCTGTTGATGGCACACCATCGACCATCAAGGTGACGATTAATGGCACCAACGACAAAGCAACGGTCAGTACCGCAACGGTCAGTGTGGATGAAACTGACAAAGCGGTGACGACATCAGGCACGTTGGCCAGCACCGACGTAGATAACCCAGACAACACTTTCATACCCGCCTCGATTACTGGATCTAACGGTGACCTGACCATTGATGCCAATGGTCATTGGGTGTTCACCGCGAACAGTGCATTCAATCAATTAAACGTTGGCGATAAGGTCGAAGAAACCTTCACAGTGTCGTCTGTTGATGGCACACCATCGACCATCAAGGTGACGATTAATGGCACCAACGACAAAGCAACGGTCAGCACTGCAACCATTGCCATCGATGAGACTGACCAAGCGGTAACGACTTCAGGCACACTAACCAGTACCGACGTAGATAATCCAGACAACACTTTCATACCCGCCTCGATTACTGGATCTAACGGTGACCTCACCATTGATGCCAATGGTCATTGGAATTTCACCGCGAACAGTGCGTTCAATCAATTAAACGTCGGCGATAAGGTCGAAGAAACCTTCACAGTGTCGTCTGTTGATGGCACACCATCGACCATCAAAGTCACGATTAATGGCACTAATGACAAAGCAACGGTCAGCAGCGCGACCATCGCCATCGATGAAACCGACAAAGCGGTTACCACCTCGGGAACGTTGACCAGCACCGACGTAGATAATCCAGATAATGCGTTTACACCCGGTTCTATTTCAGGTGCTAACGGTGACCTGACCATTGATGCCAATGGTCATTGGGTGTTCACCGCGAACAGTGCATTCAATCAATTAAACGTTGGCGATAAGGTCGAAGAAACCTTCACAGTGTCGTCTGTTGATGGCACACCATCGACCATCAAGGTGACGATTAATGGCACCAACGACAAAGCAACGGTCAGCACTGCAACCATTGCCATCGATGAGACTGACAAAGCGGTGACGACATCAGGCACGTTGGCCAGCACCGACGTAGATAACCCAGACAACACTTTCATACCCGCCTCGATTACTGGATCTAACGGTGACCTCACCATTGATGCCAATGGTCATTGGGTGTTCACCGCAAGCAGCGCGTTCAATCAATTAAACGTCGGCGATAAGGTCGAAGAAACATTCACAGTGTCGTCTGTTGATGGCACACCATCGACCATCAAGGTCACAATTAATGGCACTAATGACAAAGCCACGGTCAGCAGCGCGACCATCGCCATTGATGAAACCGACCAAGCGGTAACGACTTCAGGCACACTAACCAGCACCGACGTAGATAACCCAGACAACACTTTCATACCCGCCTCGATTACTGGATCTAACGGTGACCTCACCATTGATGCCAATGGTCATTGGAATTTCACCGCGAACAGTGCGTTCAATCAATTAAACGTTGGCGATAAGGTCGAAGAAACCTTCACCGTGTCGTCTGTTGATGGCACACCATCGACCATCAAGGTGACGATTAATGGCACCAACGACAAAGCAACGGTCAGCACTGCAACCATTGCCATCGATGAAACCGACAAAGCGGTGACGACATCAGGCACGTTGGCCAGTACCGACGTAGATAATCCAGACAACACTTTCATACCCGCCTCGATTACTGGCTCTAACGGTGACCTCACCATTGATGCTAATGGACATTGGTCATTCACCGCGAACAGTGCGTTCAATCAATTAAACGTTGGCGATAAGGTCGAAGAAACCTTCACAGTGTCGTCTGTTGATGGCACACCATCGACCATCAAGGTGACGATTAATGGCACTAATGATAAAGCGACGGTCAGTACCGCAACGGTCAGTGTGGATGAAACTGACAAAGCGGTTACCACCTCGGGAACACTAACCAGTACCGACGTAGATAATCCAGATAATACGTTTACACCCGGTTCTATTTCAGGCACTAATGGCGATCTGACTATTGATGCCAATGGTCATTGGGTGTTCACCGCAAGCAGCGCGTTCAATCAATTAAACGTTGGCGATAAGGTCGAAGAAACCTTCACAGTGTCGTCTGTTGATGGCACACCATCGACCATCAAGGTCACGATTAATGGCACCAACGACAAAGCAACGGTCAGCACTGCAACCATTGCCATCGATGAAACCGACAAAGCGGTTACCACCTCGGGAACGTTGACCAGCACCGACGTAGATAATCCAGATAATGCGTTTACACCCGGTTCTATTTCAGGTGCTAACGGTGACCTGACCATTGATGCCAATGGTCATTGGGTGTTCACCGCAAGCAGCGCGTTCAATCAATTAAACGTCGGCGATAAGGTCGAAGAAACATTCACAGTGTCGTCTGTTGATGGCACACCATCGACCATCAAGGTCACAATTAATGGCACTAATGACAAAGCCACGGTCAGCAGCGCGACCATCGCCATTGATGAAACCGACCAAGCGGTAACGACTTCAGGCACACTAACCAGCACCGACGTAGATAACCCAGACAACACTTTCATACCCGCCTCGATTACTGGATCTAACGGTGACCTCACCATTGATGCCAATGGTCATTGGAATTTCACCGCGAACAGTGCGTTCAATCAATTAAACGTTGGCGATAAGGTCGAAGAAACCTTCACCGTGTCGTCTGTTGATGGCACACCATCGACCATCAAGGTGACGATTAACGGCACTAATGATGCCCCCGTCATTAATGCTCAATCTCACTCCGTTGTTGAAGGAGGTAGCCTCTTAAATGGAAAAATGGTTGGGCACGACATTGATACAGGTGCGACATTGACTTACAGTGCACCGCAGGTTGATGGCTTAGTTCTTAACCCTGATGGTAGTTACAGTTTTGACCCCAGTCATGCCACCTACCTGTCGTTAGCATCGGGAGCAACAAAAACACTCACAATTCCTGTAACCTTGACCGATGAACACCACGCTAGCAGCACCCAAAACCTTTCGATCACAATAACAGGTGCCAATAACTCTGCGACGATCAGCGGTGTTAGCACAGGTGATGTCGATGAAGGACATGGCAGTTATGGCGATAGGTCACCAGACTATGCTCATCCTGGCATGGCGAAACTAGGGCAAGATGCAATAACTGCTGATGGCAAGTTGGATATAGTTGATCCTGATAGTGGTGAAGCCCAATTTGACCCTAAAGGCGGTGCTTGGAATAACTCCTACAATGGCCAATATGGCCACTTATTATTAAACAGTGATGGAACTTGGCATTACGATGTAACAGTGGGAAGTAGTGATTGGGTTGGTAATAAAAAAACAACGATTGGCACCACTATAGATCAACTTGGTGAAGGGCAAAGCTTAACCGATACGATTACAGTCCATTCAAAAGATGGTACAACACACGATATTGTCATCACCATTCACGGCAGTAACGACAGACCTTACTGTTCATCTGAAGTGGTGCTTGCAAATGGCAGTGAAGATACACGCCAAACCTTAACCACCGCGCAACTATTAGCGAATACCGTCGATGTGGATGCCAATGACGCCGGTAAACTAACCATTGAAAACCTGCATGCTGACCATGGATCCATTCTAAACAATGCCGATGGCACGTTTACCTTTACCCCAGAAAAAGACTATAACGGCGATGTGCACTTTAGCTATGACGTCAAAGATGCACACGGTGGTGTGACCCACACTGGCGCATCAACGACGCTCTCGGCTGTTGGCGATAAAGCCCAAATCGCTGGCGTTGATACTGGTTCAATAACCGAAAACAGCGCGGGTGTCGACATGTCACCCGACTATGCTCACTCAGGCATCGCCACACTTGGCAATACAACACTCTATGCTGATGGCAAGCTGACCATCACAGACCCCGATGTAGGCGAGTCAGGATTTGAACGCCAAGGCAGCAATGGTTACGACTATCACGGCACCTATGGCGATCTAATCTTACTCACCGATGGCACCTGGCATTACCATGCCGATGCTGGGCATCTATCAGGTATAGGTGCTAGACCCACAACGCGTGGCACTGCAATTGACCAACTTGGTGAAGGGCAAAGCTTAACCGATACGATTACAGTCCATTCAAAAGATGGTACAACACACGATATTGTCATCACCATTCACGGCAGTAACGACAGACCTTACTGTTCATCTGAAGTGGTGCTTGCAAATGGCAGTGAAGATACACGCCAAACCTTAACCACCGCGCAACTATTAGCGAATACCGTCGATGTGGATGCCAATGACGCCGGTAAACTAACCATTGAAAACCTGCATGCTGACCATGGATCCATTCTAAACAATGCCGATGGCACGTTTACCTTTACCCCAGAAAAAGACTATAACGGCGATGTACACTTCCGCTATGACGTTAAAGATGCACACGGTGGTGTGACACACACCGGCGCAACCACCAACTTGGCTGCAGTTAACGATAACCCTGATGTGACACCTTTAACCGACAGTGTCAGTGAGGGGGCCGATAATCATCACACCCTCAATCTGCTATTAGGTGCCACAGATAAAGAGGGCGACGCTTTAACTATCAGTCACCTTGAATATGCCATCGATGGTCAACCTCAGGCAGGGAAAATCCCCGCAGGTATCACCTTAGATGCTGATGGTCATACATTAATTGTTGATGCCACTGATCCCGCATTTAATCATTTGGCCAATGGTCAGTCGCAACAAATCGCTATCACTTATCAAGTAGAAGATGGCCATGGTGGAAGTACGCAACAAACCGCCACGCTTACGATTGCCGGGACAGATGATAAAGCCACACTGGTTTCTAATGTCATTCAGCTCACTGAAACACAAGCGCTGGATAGTGAATTTAAATCCTATAGAGGCCAGCTTCAGCTGATTGACCCTGATAGTGGTGATAATACTCAGTTTGTATTTAGCGGGAAGTATTTAGGTCAAGGTTTTGCACCTGGTTACCTTGATGTTTGGCCTAATGGCTCTTATCAATTCAAATTAGATGCTGGTACCAATCGTCATGCGGATGAACTCATTGGTAGCCTACATGCTGGCGAGTCGAAGGAGTTCCCCTACGAAGTCGAAACCTCTGATGGTCAGAAGCTCACCATTATGGTGAAAGTGACCGGTGAAGATAACCAAGCAAAAATTGCAGTGACGCCCTACTCGAGCCTAAATAATCATGTTTACGAAGATCACACTTCCTTTGGCAATACCACCAATAAGCTCAGTAGTGGCGGCACGTTACAGGTCATTGACCCCGATCACGACCAAGCCGGTTTTATTGCACAAACCATCACCACCGCTGAAGGTGGTCGGTTCAATATCAACGCACAGGGCCAATGGTCATACGATATTGACAATGATAAAGTCCAATATTTAGGCGCAGGGGAAAGCTTCCAGCAAACCTTTACCGTTGAATCTATTGATGGCAGTGCTAAAAAAGATATCACAGTGACCGTTCATGGCACCAACGATGCCCCCGTCGCATCAGCTGAAGTACGTTTAGCGAATGGCTTAGAAGATAGCAAAATTGTCCTCACCCCAGCACTGCTACTTGCTAACACGACTGATATCGATGATAACGATATTGGCAAATTATCCATTGAAAACCTACACGCTGATCATGGCGCTATTGCATTAAATACCGATGGCACCTTTACCTTTACCCCAGAAAAAGACTATAACGGCGATGTGCACTTCAGCTATGACGTCAAAGATGCTCATGGTGGTGTTACCCACACTGGCGCATCAACGACACTCTCGGCGGTTGGCGATAAAGCCCAAATCGCTGGCATTGATACAGGATCGATATCCGAGAATACTGCGGGCGTGGACAAGTCACCTGACTATGCCCAACCAGGCATAGCCACACTTGGCAATGCTCCTCTTTATGCTGATGGTAAGCTAACAATAACCGATCCTGATGTTGGCGAAGCAGGGTTTGAGCGCCAAGGTAGCAATGGTTATGACTACCATGGTACCTATGGTGATTTAATATTACTCACTGATGGTACTTGGCATTATCAAGCTGATGCAGGGCACAGAGCCCTTATTGGCGGTACTACGACAACTCGTGGCACCGCTATTGACCAACTCGGTGAAAACCAAAGTCTAACCGACACGATTACGGTTCATTCAAAAGATGGTACAACTCACGACATCGTCATCACTATTCATGGCAGTAACGACAGGCCATATTGCTCGTCAGAGGTGATACTACAAAGTGGCACTGAAGATACCCGTCAAACCTTAACCACAGCGCAACTATTAGCGAATACCGTCGATGTCGATAAAAACGATGCCGGATTACTATCCATTGAAAATCTTCATGCTGACCATGGTTCCATTCTAAACAATGCCGATGGCACCTTCACCTTTACCCCAGAAAAAGACTACAACGGCGATGTACACTTTAGCTATGACGTCAAAGATGCACATGGTGGAGTGACCCACACAGGGGCATCAACGACACTGTCGGCGGTTGATGATGCGGCTGTCATCACAGGAACGGGCGGTCATCTACTTGAGGAAGATAATCTATATTACGGCTATACGATTAAAACAAACGGCCAGTTTCAGGTCGTTGATCCTGATGGGCCAAGCCAGTCGAAGTTTCCGGACGGTTTGCATCACCACACCGGAAGTCTTGGTGGAACGTTGCAACTTTATGGTAATGGGAACTATTTTTACGATATTGACAATAGTACGGTTAACCACCTTGCTGCGGGACAGGAGGCCAAGGAAACTTTTACTATTCACAGTGTCGATGGAACGCCACACCAGGTTGAATTCGTCATCGAAGGTACCAACGATGCGCCTTTTGTGCGCGGTGCCGCTACCCTTTCTGCCGGTATTGAGGACACCGCTGTCACTTTGCACGTCGCAGATTTGCTCGCACAAGCCGGCGACTATGATGATGGTGAAACCGCGCAGCTCAGTGTGCATAACCTAAGTGCAGATCACGGGACGGTCACAGACCATAAAGACGGCACCTACACTTTCAACCCAGATGCAGATTATAACGGGACGGTACACTTTACCTACGATGTTCAAGACCCTCAGGGTGCGACGGTTGCTACCTCGGCATCCATGGCCTTGGCCGCCGTGGCCGATAAGCCTATCTTGAATGTCGATATTACGGATACTTCTGATAATACCCTGAATGACAGCGAATCTGGCGCGGCAGCTATCTCAGGGACACTTGACCCGAGCGTAGCATCGACACTGGAGCGCATTGAGATCACCGATGGCACAACGACGGTCACCGTCGACAAAGCCAATATCACCGTCGCTGCAGACGGCACCTATCAAACAACCGCAGATATTTCCTCCTTAAAAGACGGAACGCTGACTGTGACGGCGCATGCGACAAGTCATGACGGTACAACCGCTACCTCGACTGACACGATTATCAAAGATAGCGTGGCCACCGTGCACGATAACAACGCCAGCATGAACGAAAATCAGCCTAGCATTCATGGCAACTTGATTGCTGATGACGAAGCCGGTGTTCAAGTAACCGGTGGGCTCGGTGAGCAACTGGGCAGCTATGGCAAGTTTGTGATCCATGCTAATGGCTCCTACACCTATACGCCTGATGCACGAGCGCAAGCACTAAACCTCAATGAGCACCAGCAAGAAACCTTCACGTTTACGGTCACAGACAAAGCTGGGAATACCGCGATAGAAACCTTCCAAATCTCGCTGACAGGGCGTAATGATGGGCCTGTGATTACGAATGCTGTGAGCGACTCACAGGGCGCTACAGTAGAAGATGGTGCCACCAGAGTCAGCGGCCAGTTGTCGGCGAGTGATTTAGATAAGGGTGACCAACTGTCTTGGGAGGTCGTTGGCAGTGGTTCAAATCCTGGTACAGGGAACTATGGGAATCTGGCGGTCTTACCTTCAACCGGTCAGTGGGTTTATCGTCTGGATCAGGGCGCTCATACGCAAGCTCTTGCAGATGGTGAACAAAAGCAAGAAACATTCACTCTTAGGGTGACCGACAGTTATGGAGCCAGCGTCGACCAGACTGTTGTGATCACAGTGACAGGCACAAACGATGCGCCAGTGGTTTCATCGAATGTGGCTTTAGCGACGGGTACTGAGGATACAACAGTCACATTGACTGAAGCGCAACTGCTGGCCAATGCCTCAGATGTTGATCATGGTGAAGCAGCGCTGCTCAGTGTGCATAACCTCAGTGCAGACCACGGCACGATCACCGACAACAAAGACGGTACTTACACCTTTACCCCAGAAAAAGACTACAACGGCGATGTGCACTTTAGCTATGACGTCAAAGATGCACACGGTGGTGTAACACACACCGGTGCATCAACAACACTCTCGGCAGTTGGCGATAAAGCCCAAATCGCTGGCGTTGATACTGGTTCAATAACCGAAAACAGTGCGGGTGTCGATATGTCACCGGATTATGCTCAACCAGGCATCGCCACACTTGGCAATAAAACACTCTATGCGGATGGCAAGCTGACCATCACAGACCCCGATGTAGGCGAGTCAGGATTTGAACGCCAAGGCAGC
This sequence comes from Vibrio navarrensis, assembly GCF_015767675.1. Lineage (NCBI taxonomy): Bacteria > Pseudomonadati > Pseudomonadota > Gammaproteobacteria > Vibrionales > Vibrionaceae > Vibrio > Vibrio navarrensis. The sequence goes on from NZ_CP065219.1 coordinate 84,224, forward strand.
AATGGTTACGACTATCACGGCACCTATGGCGATCTAATCTTACTCACCGATGGCACCTGGCATTACCATGCTGATGCAGGGAACAGAGCAGCTATTGGTGGTACAACGACAACTCGTGGCAGCGCGATTGACCAACTCGGCGACGGCCAAAGCCTAACCGACACGATTACAGTTCACTCCAAAGATGGCACAACACACGATATTGTCATCACCATTCACGGCAGTAACGACAGACCTTACTGTTCATCTGAAGTGGTGCTTGCAAATGGCAGTGAAGATACACGCCAAACCTTAACCACCGCGCAACTATTAGCGAATACCGTCGATGTGGATGCCAATGACGCCGGTAAACTAACCATTGAAAACCTGCATGCTGACCATGGATCCATTCTAAACAATACCGATGGCACGTTTACTTTTACCCCAGAAAAAGACTATAACGGCGATGTACATTTTAGCTATGACGTTAAGGATGCACACGGTGGTGTGGCTCATACAGGTGCAACTACTAACTTAGTACCTGATTCTCCTATCCAACATGACACTCCTGATTTTGAGCAAGTTAACAGTGAGGAGTTTAGCGTTGAGGTAGATATCGCCATCCCGAGTGACGATAAATTTAACCAATTGAACAGTGCCGACGCAATACAAAGTGGTCATGAGAATGATACCTCAATGACTGGAGCAAATGCTTACCTTGATGCCCTTGGTATAACACCAACACATCACGCAATAGAAAATGAGCAGCAACATCAACCCGCTGATATGGATCTTGTTTGGGCGCAAAGCGAGCAAGCGTCACTCGTTGATGAACATGGTATACATATTGATGTTTCTGATGCAGTTACAGATGAAAATCATCAAGATGATAATGGTCACGACAACCAACATGATGATCAGCATCAGCAAGTCGATAATTAATACCATTTCCACTAATAAAGTGATCAAATATTGGGTGTGAAAAAGAAGTTAGTTAAAGGCGAACATTGATGTAATAGTATTACCTTTACGAAATATTCAGCGCTGAAATAGCTTCTTTTAACAAGCAAGATTAAGTAGTTATTTAGTGGATTTGGTATACATGTAAACCCAAAAAAGGAACGCTAGATCGCGTTCCTTTTTATGTGTGATTATTTTAAATGAAATTATAAAAAGAAACTAACGTTCACCAAACGCGACACTCACATTGGTATAAATCGGTTTCCATAGGTACTGAAAAACCGATTTCTCACCCGTGGTAATGTCAACTTCACCGGTCATCCCCGGTAAAATAACAAACTGTTCAGGGTTATCTCTAAAATACGGCTTGTCTACCGACACGATCACCTCGTAGAAAATCTCGCCTCTTTCACTTTGGCTCGTCGTCGGCGAGATACTTTCAACTAACCCCTTCAATGCACCAAATCGGCTGTAGTCAAAGGCATCTACCTTGATACGGGTTGGCTGACCAACGCTCACAAAGCCGATATCTCGTGGAGATAAACGCGCTTTGAATGCGGCTTTTCCACCAACAGGGACAATTTCAACAACAGTACCTCCCGGTTGAATCACGCCACCATTTCTTGTGCTAGGAATACTTTGAACCAAGCCTTGCACTGGGGATTCCATAACCGTATTGACTAACTTAGCTTGACTGGATCGCACTCTTGCGTTCAATGCGGACAAGTCTGAAACCGCTTTGGAGCGTTGATCGCTCACTTCCACTTTAGCCTCAGCGAGTAACTGCTCTATTTTTTGATCATTACTTTCACCTTGACGAATCAACACGGATTTCTTGCCTCGTGCTTCTTCTATCTTTTGTTCGATGGAGGCTAGTTTCTGACGCATTTCGAGTACACGCAAACGGGATATATTTCCCGCTTTGAAACCTTTTTCAAGTATCACTAATTCTTGCTTAGTGGCGGTGAGTTCTTTTTCATAGCTGGGCAACGTCTTTTCAACACTTCTTAGCTGCTCTGATATTTGCTCGCTCTCTTTTTCCAGTACAATTCTTTTTTGGAAATACAACGCTTTTTGGGCATTCAGCTGGGCTTTTTGTTGGCTGACAATGTCGGGAAAGTCCACTTCAAACTCAGCAAAGTTCGGCTCTCGTTGCTCAAGCAGCGCATTCATTCGCTCAACACTCATTTGCAGTGTAACTTGTTGTGATTGCAACTCTTCGAGCGCCGTTTGTTGGAACGTTGCATCAAACTCTACCAACGGCTGACCAACCTCCACCAGCTGCCCCTCTTTCACAAGAATACGTTTTAATTTCCCGCCAATGTCGCTTTGCAGTATCTGCTTCTCTCCTTCAGGAATCACTGCGCCTTTGGCTTTGGCAATTTCATCAACTTGGGTGACGACAGACCAAGTGGCAAAAGCGATAACACACAAAGCAACTGACCACGTCGCCAATGCCAATGTACGAGCCGTATTTTGTGATTCAACAAGTTCACCGTAGCGCTTGCCCTTCTCGATAGATTGTTTAGCCATTAGCGACTCCTTGCTTAGACTCAGATTGTTCTTGTGGGGCTGCATTTTGTTGAGCAGACGGATCTTGTTCTTGGGAAGTTTGAGGCTCTGAAGGCTGTCCCTGCTTCGAAGACTGTTCCGGCTCTAATGGGCCTGCATAAACCACTGCACCTTCATTTAATACCACCACTTTATCGGCAAGCTTGATTAAATCCGGATCGTGGGACGTGTAAATCACCGTTGCTTTTCCTTTTTTCGATTGCACAAACTCACCAAATATACGTTTAGCATTTGGGTGAGCATCAGGCACAGGATTATCCATTAAGAACATTGGGTAGTCATAAACCAGCGCTTTCGCGTCAATGAGGATCTGCGCGACGCTGCCAGACAACATGTCAAAAAGGCTGTCCGGCTGAATACTGCTGATGGAAGTATCGAGCCCACCTGATAATGTCTCGAACCAACGCTTTCCACCGACCATTTCAATTGCAGAGATCATTTTCTGATCTTCGACTTTGTGACCGTCGTTTAGCCACTCTCGAATACTCAGCGTAAGCAAATCAGGATATGCGGCTCGAATGAAACACCAATGGCGATAAAGCTGCGGATCGTATTGAACGAGGTTAACGCCTTCAAGCTCGACCATGCCATTTTGGATAGGCTGCAAGCCAGACAGCACTTCAATTAATGTTGATTTACCGCTCCCAGAAGGGCCGGTAATCGCGACAATTTCACCGGCTTCAATATCAAAACTCACACCATTCAAGGCCGGGCGACTCTGTTTGGGATAGCGCAGTGTCACTTGGTCTAATTTCAAATTAGGCGCTACCACAGGTAACGGGTGATGCTGGTAACTGAATTCACGCTCAGACGGCTGAGACAAAATACGGTTCACTTGCAACTTGGATTGATTAAAGCTATTAAAACGCATCGCGCTATTCGCCAATACCTGAGCAGGGCCTGTCACTTTAGATATCAACATCATTGAAGCAATCAAACCACCAGGGGTCATCACTTGTTCAAAAATAAGTCCTATACCTAACCCCATCACGGCGAGTGTCGACCCCACACCAATGAAATAGTAAATCGAGGTGTACCGGCTCTGGAGAACCGATTGATTAAAGGTCACTGTTGAAGCAAGAAGATTGGCCTTTTTGAAACGTTGAATCCAGTGCTCTGAGAATCCAGCACTGCGAATAAAGGCAAGCTTGGATGACAGCTCATTAGTCATGTTTTGACGATTCGTACCTGCCACTGTCGATTGCATAGAGCGCTTGCTGCTAGAGCGTATCGAGCGTTTTGCTAGCAAGTAATAAAGGATTAAAGAGACGACTGGAACCAGTACCAACCACCCGCCTAAAACACCTATCGCAAGTACAAAAATAAGAATGAATGGTAGGTCAAATAACGCATTTCCTAATGGCCCCGATAGCACACCTGAAATACGCTCTGACAACATCACTTGGTTTTGCTGACTAGAAGAAGCTGTTTGCTGATTTTGAGCATAGCTATTACGAAGCAGACGCTGCACGAGGGATTGAGAAATTTCACGGCTTACTCGGTTCGAAACTGAAGCAAACACGCGGCTACGTAATGTTCTTAACCAGCCCATCATCACAAACAACAACGCTGCACCAATCGCGATACCTTGAAGCTCATGACCTGCGTCTCCACCAATCACGTGGTCATAGATCGACATCGTGATGAAGGGGACGGCAAGTGCAAACAAGTTGGTAATAAAGCTGACCAACAACAATTTAGGAATGATGGGACGAAACGCATGTAACCTTTCGCCAACCCAATCAGGAGAGGCTTTCTCTAATGGCGGACCTTCGATAACGATGCAAAACTGCGGGACATCGGTGATGTCGTCATTGGCGTTAAAAGAAACAAATTGTTTGGATTCTAAATGACCAGAGACCAGCTCATTTTCACCAAGCACCAGTAGAACCAATTTATGCTCGCCAACTTCGTCTAGGTTGGCAACCAAGCGATATGGCAATGCAAGCCTATCGAACAAGGCAAACATATCGTCGATTGATTCAATCCCATTTTCATCGACCCATTGACGTGCAAACAACTGGATATTCGTATTCACTTCCAACTGTTTAAGGACAGAAAGGCTTTCATTTTCTAAATGATTCATCACCTCTTGTCGACCATTCGTATCTGCAAGGTTGTTCGTACCTGAAGGGTTACCAGTATCTAAACGATTCATACAATAGCCTCCTGGTTGTTCTCACTGTCGACCGCAATAGTTCGACTTTCCACTGTAATGATTCGATTAGCCAATTCGCGAAGTTTAGAATGGTAGCTCACCATCAGTATCGTGCGTCCTGCCGTCACTTCTTCTTCCAGAACATTAGCTAGGTTTCCGAGGGCATCTAAATCAAGCGAGGAATCTGGCCTTTCTAACATGATAATGGGTTTATCACTTGCCAGTTGAGTCGCGATATTGAGCATTTTCACGTTGCCCATACTCAGCAGAGACGCACTCGTATGGCCAATTTGTGTCTCTAGTCCATCGGGTAATCGAGTGATTTCCTTGGTTAAACCCAAACGCTTAGCATAGTCACTGGCGCTATGTGTTCTCTCAGGATCAAACCCGCACAAGTTGTCGAGAATAGTACCTGACACCAACTGCCCTTTAACACCGCAGTAGGCCGCAATGTTGGTTACGGATGCGATCGAAACGGTAACTCCGTTAATGGAGCACTCCCCCGCTTTTAGATCGTCAATACCTGCAATCGATGACAATAAATGACTGTTGGTGTGGCGATCCTCACTCTCTAGCAATACCAACTCGCCTTTATTCAATGTGACATCTGCATGAGCGAGTTCACCGTATCTTTCAACGGTCGCTTGCTTGATTTCCAACACCTCAAAGTCAGATAAGTGGCTCTCGGCTTGCTCAGAATCTGAAGAGTCCGATAGTGACAAGTCACTCAATTTTTCTATTGCCTGATTGGCACTGTGTATTGAATTAAGCTTGATTCGAACTCCCACTAAAGCACTTAACGGTGCAACCGCTCGGCCAGATAAAATAGAACATGCTGCCAGCCCACCTGTGGTTAACTGTCCATCCAGCACCCACAAGCTGCCAGTAATCACAAGTAAAACTGACGTCGCTAATGCTGCAAGCTGAATACATTCTTGGGCGAAGGCGTTCTGTTCTTCTTCTCTCGCTTTAGACTGAGAGCGAACATTATTGAGGGATTTAAACTGGTTGAAGATTCGAGACTCAACGGCCTGACGTTTGATTCCTTGAATGGTTTGGCTTAGCAAAATTAAAAACGCTTTTCGCTCCTGCTCATCTTGGGAAGCTTCTTCACTTAGGCTTTTAACGCGAATAGAAGATAACCAAACAATTCCGAGAGTAATCAGCCAAACTGCCAAAGGTATCGCCACCAGTTCACCGCCGATATAAGCCACCAAACCCAAGAAGATCAATGCGAAAGGCAAATCAATAAAGCCTGCAATCACCCCTCCGGAATACCAATCTTTAACTTTGGATACAGAGCCGAGCCCTTCTTCTACGCCACCAACACCTAAATGACGCAGATGACCTGATGAAGCGTTAGTCACCCTTTCAACCAAGGTTTGATAGGTCGCTTTCTCGGTGTTACTGGCCGCGGCAGACAAAAGCCAAGTTCGCACAAACCGGATTAGCGCTTCCATAGCGACAGCCAACGTCGCACCCGCTAATAACAGAGTGGCAGTCCCATAACTCTGGTTAGGTAAGATACGATCGTAAATTTGTAAAACCGTTAGCGGAACGGCGAGAGAAAGAAGATTTATGAGCAAAGAAGGCAGTAGGACTTTCCCCACCACCCCTTTGTTTTTCATTGAACTTGCGGGCATACACAATCCTTATCCATGCTTATGAAATAAGATTGGTACAGGCTACTATGTTATGCAAGGTAAGGGGCTGATTTAGTTTAATTTTAAGACATTGCTAAAGTTTTGTTATTTCGGTCGCGGTAGGAATAGCGGTCACCCGCTACCCCCCGCACAGATCCGTACGTGCGCTACTAACGCATACGGCTCCTACCTTGGGTCTAACGTCAAATCGCTGCTCAGGATAAGGGTGGACAATTCTTGCTTTGGGGATCCAGTAATCAACTAATTTCCTAAAACGTGACCATGTCATCTTATGACGCTGGCTACGCCTTCGCAGCTGCTTTAGCCATGCATTAGTGATCTCTGTAATAAACAGATTTAGGGAGCGACCATTCATTGGGACACCATAATAGTTGATGTGCCCTCGAATAATCTGATTCAGCCACTTTCCAACCTTCCACGGCGGTAAGTGAAGCCTTTTCTTTAGCTCCTGTCTGACACATTTTATCTTACTGATAAGTCGCTTTTTGATTGTCTTCCGCTTGATCACTATGGCCTTTCGGCTCTTAGTCAAGTCACAGTAATGTGTGAATCCAAGGAAATCAAAGGTGCCTGGTCTTTGAACTTTCCCTCTTTTAAAGTCTTCAAAAGCGAATCGTCCAAAGTGTATCAACTTGGTTTTGTCCGGATGAACCGATAAGCCAAATTGAGTGAGGCGTCTTTTCAACCCCTCTAAACACGCATTTGCATCATTTTTATACTGAAAACCGATAACAGCATCGTCAGCGTACCTAACCATGATGACATCGCCGATTGCACTTCGATGCCGTTCTCGGTTCAGCCAAAGATCAAAAGTATAATGAAGATAAACATTTGCCAACAATGGTGAGATCACCGCTCCTTGAGGAGTCCCGAGGAGCGATTTAACTCGCTGGTTATGCTCATCAACGTATCCTACTTTTAACCATTTGGTAATAATTTTGAGCAATGGTTTATCTGCGACTCGATGCTCTAAGAATTGGATCAACCAATCATGTTCTACAGTATCAAAGAACTTGGTTATATCTAAATCAAGCACCCAGTTTATCTTTCTCCGGTTGAGTGCAACATAAAGTGCATCAAGAGCTTGATGCTGACTCCGCTCTGGTCGAAAACCATATGAAAAGCCCATAAAGTCGCTCTCATAGATCGATTCTAGAACTTTACTGACTGCTTGTTGAACAATTTTGTCCCTAATGCATAATATGTTCAGCGGTCGCTGACTACCGTCTTGTTTAGGGATATAAATTCTTCTGGCAGGTTTTGGCTTATATCGTCCTGATTGAATATCTTCACATAGCTGCTTGATGAGTTGTTTTGAGAATAATTGATATTTATCCCATGTTACCCCATCGATCCCTCAGGGCGTCCGCATGAATGGTTAGAATTTAGTCATTGACTTAAATCCAGCAACTAAGACTTGCTCCAAGAAGCCGGGGTTCATCATGCAACGTTTCTGCTTCATTGGCACACTAATTTTGCTTGGCTCAGCTCTTAGCATGTTAAGTGCCATGTGTCTTAAACCTGCCAAATTTTCAGCCGCGTTTTGTCGGTAAATCTGACAAGCGTCTTCTCGCATGCTCACATCTAAAATCCAGTGCATTGACTCTATGCCCCAGTGGGCTCGAATGGCATTTCCTGCCTGCTCCGCGGTCAGGTCTGCTGAACTTATGTAGTAGCGGTACTCCAACTTTGGCGCTTTACCTTTGGCTACTCGGTAATTTTCAACCATGACAATACTGGTGAGTCCGCTCCACGTTGAGAAGTCACCCTCTAACTCACTAGCCTTGAGTACATGGCAAGTACGTGCTTCAACGCGGCCTTTTTGTTTCTCGATTTGATAGGTGGTTTTGTCAATCGGAGCACGGCGGTGTGGGGCGAAGGCTGTCTGTATGGCTGCCGACAACTTGCCTTGATTCCCCTTTACTGCCAACAAGTAATCACCGCCCTTGCTAGTGATCGCCTTGGCAATCTTGGTCTGACAGGCCATCGCATCAATCGTCACGATAGCTCCTCGCAAGTCGAGCATCTTAATAAGCTCTGGAATCGCGGTAATTTCATTGCTTTTATTGTTGGTTTTGAGTTGACCCAGTACCATTTGGTTAGCACTTGCATAGGCGCTCACCATATGGATGGTGCTTTGCCTGTCGTCTCTATCGTAGGAGCCGCGCAAAGTCTTGCCATCAATGGCAACCACCTCACCAAACGTCATGGTATGTACCGCATTCATCCAACCCAGGAAGCAGTCGCGAAACTCGGCAGGATCAATATTTGCAATCAAACGAGCAAAGGTATCGTCGACAGGCACACCGTTTTCAAACAGCCCCTGTTTAAGAAACCACTCATGGTGGCCAAGAACATATTCACGAATGTCAGTCCAGCCTTGACCTCCGGCTATCACGGCACAGATAGACCCAAACAAAATATCAAACAGAGGATAATCAACTTTTGCACTTTGCCGTTTGTCACGGATGATACTGAAATGCGCTTTGATGGTATTAATATTCATGGTCGCTCCCCAAAAGAAGAGCATAAGATCACAGACCGTGCTTCAGGTCAAATTTAACCTTGCGTTGTACAAGAAATGTTCATGATCTTGCCCTGATCGATCCCTGCGGCAGAATCACGCTTGAGAGTGTAAAAGCACTCCATGAGCAATTCTTCCGTTATAAGATGAAGAAGATTGTTAAACTTCAGTGTCTTATTTTGAGCTGCGAGTTTGCGTATGGCCACCAACTTTGACATCACGGGGATCCAGCTCTGTGTCTGGCCGTGGTTAGACTGTTGACCATTTCCCTTGGTCAGGATACTTCCCTCCGCAGACTCCGCGTCTGTTTTACGAGTTTTGTTCGTCTGTTTCATCAGTACTATTATCCTGTCCGACTTCCTATACCATATTTATCTTGCCTGAGAGGGTTCAATAATTATGCCCGATTGATACTTACCGGGACTGTATAGGATCTCCTAGGTTCCGGCGTATAAATTTCTCTGTATGCATAAGGTCTACGACCCCGGGAAGTGTGCCCAAGAACTCACCAAATTACGCTCTTGTCACTATTGGATTCTGCTTCGCTTAACAACATCTCCACTTCCAAACTGAATTTCGTGGCTCAATACTTAGCCTACAGATGCCTCTACTAACACTTCACTAATGCAGTTACCCACACTCAGCGCATAGCTCGAGGACTCAGCGGATGGTTAGTCCTTACTGAGATGGGACTTCCACCCATTATTTATTCGCCAGCTTTGCCTAGCGTTCTAAGCGCGTCATAAACCCCGCATTCTAATCACCTAGCCCGAATAATAAGATCAAACCTCCAACCCAAAGGAGATTTGAAATGGCCAAACGACGCACTAACCAAGAATGGCGAACCCTGTTCGAACACTATGAATCCAGCCAACTATCACAACGATTATTCTGTGAACGTAACGGACTGAGCCTCTCCACTTTTTACGCTAAGCGCCAACAGTTAAAGCACATCGAAAAACCGAACACGGTTGGCTTTGTTAAAGCAGAAGTCGTTGAAAAGACCACAAAGTATCAAGCCACTCACGTTGTCGTTGCCAATATGACGCTGCTCGTCAATGATGTTGAACTGAGCATCCCACAAGGCACGCCAGCGACCTATCTCGCAGAGCTTATCGGTGCGCTGTCATGAAACGTATGCTCAGTGCTCCCGAAATCTATCTCTATCGCGAAAGCGTCGATTTTAGAAAGTCCATCAACGGCCTCGCTGCGATTATCGAAAATGACACCGACTTGCCCTTGGGCAGCGGCGCACTATTCCTCTTCACCAACAAACAGCGCGATAAAGTCAAAGTGTTGTACTGGGATAAAACAGGCTTCGCTCTTTGGTACAAACGTCTTGAAAAAGCGAAGTACAAGTGGCCATCAAAAGAGCAAAATGAGGTGTTTACTCTCACTCAATTCGAGCTTGATAGACTGCTTTCTGGTTTCACGATTATCGGCCACAAACCCGTTAGAATAAACGATTTTACAATGACTTAAGCGATAATAAAGTCTTATCCACCAAGCATTAACGGCATGATTTTAGTATAATCAATGCCATGAAAAAGACGCCAAATATCAACCCAGAAAGCCAAGATGTTGCCGAGCTACAAGCGATGGTGAAAGCGCTGTTGGCGTCAGAAACCCAATTGAAACAAGAGCGTCAATCGCTGCTTGAACAGCTCAAACTTGCCTTCGACCGTCAGTTCGCTAAACGCTCGGAGGCGTTAAAGCCTTACGATGAATCCCAAGGTGACCTCTTCAACGAAGCGGAATGTGAAGCTGCTAAAGAAGAAGAGGTTGAGGTCACGACGACCACCACAACGAAGAAACGCGGTAAACGTCAGCCCCTGCCAAAGACCTTGCCTCGTGAGGTTATCGAACTCGATTTAGACGACGATGAAAAGCAGTGCACTTGCTGCCAACATAGTCTGCATAAAATCGGTGAAGACCGCAGTGAGAAACTTGAGTTCACACCTGCGGTACTTAAAGTGTTGGAATATGTTCGTCCTAAATATGCTTGCCGCCAATGCGAGCAAACTCAGGACAAAAACCACGTCGTTCAAAAGCCAGCGCCGCAAAGCATTATCCCTAAGAGCTTCGCCACAGAAAGCTTGTTGGCCAATATCATCCTCGGCAAATATCAATACGCGATGCCACTTTACCGCCAAGAGTCACTGTTTACCCAATCGGGTATCGAACTCTCACGAACCACGATGGCAAGGTGGATTATCCAAGTCAGTGAGAAGTTCGCCCCGCTTTACGCGGCCTTAAAAACGCACCTGCTAGAGCAAGTGGTGGTTCAGGCGGATGAAACGCCGCTCAATGTCCTCAAGGAAGACAAGCAATGTTATATGTGGCTTTACTGCTCAGGCGCGGACTCGCCAGATGCCGCACTCCCTAATGTGAGAAATATCGTCTTGTATGACTATCAAAACAGTCGCGCGAGGTCGTGCCCTGTTGCCTTCTTGGGCGACTATGATGGGTATCTGCAAACCGATGGCTATGGTGTTTATGATGGGCTTCATCGAGTCACCAATGTCGGTTGCTTTGCGCATGCTCGGCGCAAGTTCATGGAGGCGAAAAAGCTTCAAGGCAAAGGTAAGTCAGGCAAAGCGGATAAAGCGCTGGCCAAAATCCAGAAGCTTTATGGGATAGAATCACGCTTAAAAGGTGCCAGTGCCGAAAAACGGAAAGCAGAGCGCCAAGAGCATGCTAAGCCGATACTGGATGAGCTTTATGAATGGATGACAACTCAGAAAGTGCTTGAGTCTAGCCCGCTGGGTAAAGCGATAAAATACACGCTCGGCCAATGGCCGAAGCTCACCCGCTATATCGATGACGGTCACTTATCGATAGACAACAACCGAGCTGAACGCGCAATAAAACCGCTGGTTATTGGGAGAAAGAACTGGCTCTTCTCGACCAATCCCAATGGAGCTGAAGCGAGCGCGATGCTTTACAGTATCGTCGAGACAGCGAAAGCCAACGGCCTTATCCTTTACGACTACATGGTCAAGTGCATGAAAGAGCTAGCGAAATCTGAGCCTGATATCGATGCGCTCCTACCTTGGAACTTCAAACATTAGCAACATCAGCCGGTGGGATCATGGGGCGCATACGTTATTTCGAGAGAATCTTACAGCCAAAATCGCACGTTATCACTAATTTAACCTGAACTCTGGATAAGAAACTGAGCTGGCAGAGGAACTAATTGCTCGTTCCCCGATCTGATCATTCGACCAAAAGGAAGTCCAAAAGGCTAGCTCGTAACTCTTGGAAAGAACCTGCTCCGACTGCTTTATAAGTTGCTGGGTATCAAACGATGCCTTCGTGGAGGCTTGAGCCTAGTGCAGTGAAAGTTGCACGCTGGGTTCTTAGGGAGACGGCACTTGGTAACAGGTGTCGTCCACCCGACATTTGTGAGTTACGAAGTGCAGTCTGTGAAAGCTCGGAACAGAAGTTCATTTACCGAGAATTGCACATCGTTTACGTTGATTTGCATTATATAGTCTATATCTACGCGCCAGCGCCAGCTATCTCACCAGTCCAACATATTGATCTGTTGAGATTAATTATCTACACTTAAGCTCCATGCTAACGACAGAATTTTTATTGATGATTATTACAAATAATAGAGTATTAGCTCTTTCGTCTATCGCCGTGTTGTTGGCTGGTTGTTCTCCATCCTCCGACCTAACTGTTAGCGGAAGTGTCAGTGATTACAAAGGTTCAGCTAGCATTACTCAAGGTCTCGCAAAAACAGTAGAAGAAAACCTTTTTGAGTGTGCGAATGGTCGAAGCCGTGTTGCAGGCATTGGTGAAATTGCTGATGCTAGCGGAAAGGTATGGACAGTTCCTGCTCAAAACCATTTTACAACTGCGCCAAAAGTGGTCGATCTTTATGAAGAGTGCGCCAACATCACTCCTGAAAGCATTGCCGATGTGGACGAAGACTCAGTCCCTGTGACCATAGTTGATGCAAATGGTGAAGAGATCACTGGTTACATCTTTGCTGACAACTACTTCGAGTTATATATCAATGGTCAGCTTGTTGCGGTAGACACCGTACCCTTTACGCCGTTTAACTCTAGTATCGTAAAGTTCAAAGTAAATAAGCCATACACTATTGCTGTAAAAGTAATTGATTGGGAAGAAAACTTAGGTTTAGGTACAGAAGATAACCGTGGCAAGGCATTCCACCCAGGTGATGGTGGCTTTATCGCAAGCTTTAGTGATGGCACTATGACGAGTTCCGACTGGCAAGCACAGACATTTTATACTGCACCAGTCTATGATTTAAGCTGCCTGAGTGAGGTTGATGGTAAACGCTTATCGGAGAACTGCACAACAAAAGGCACAGATAACGGTGCAAATGCTTATGCAGCTCACTGGGAGACCCCAAGTAACTGGATGGCAAAAGACTTCGATGCCGTTTCATGGCCTCAAGCGACTGAATATTCAGAAGATGAAATTGGTGTGAACAACAAAAAATCTTACATGAACTTCATTGAGAAATTTAGTGGTGCTGGGGCAAGTTTTATTTGGTCAACAAACGTTGTTTTGGATAATGAAGTCCTACTGAGGTACGAAGTGAAATAACTTTAACCTCTCACTTCAAGAAGCAGTTATATCTCAACTTAACAGATATAGCTGCTTACCTTTCTTCGTTCGTTACTTCTACAGCTTCTTTCCTTCCCCAACAGGTTATGGGGCAATTTCGTGTTACATACCCCGTCAGCACACCTTTGGACAGAAATCTGTTAGACCTTATGCTCTAAAGCAAACACTTCGGATAATTTCGGATTGGGTAAAGCGAAGCAGACGGCTTTGTTGTTCGAGAGCATTGGCTGCTGATGCAACCAAAAGAATGCTATTGCCTATTGACCCGAGAAGGGATCATATCTGTTAGTCGCCGATTTCACGCTCTGCTTGCTCATATGTGCTATATAATTTTTCCACACGACCAACCAATTTCATTCCACCTTTGGTTGCTCTATCTGTCCAATAATGCCCTGCTAGTTCTTCGACTGGAGAACCATGAATTTCTAGGGCGAAAGAGCCATGATGCATTTCGCTTCTTACACCCTGTAATTCAATTTTGGGTTCATTTCGATAAACACCAACTAGCTTGAACAGATCTTCATCTTCTTGCTGCTCTATACTGTGAGCCACCAAAACGGATCTAGATTCCTTTGTCATCAGCCTCAAACTAAGAGATGTTAACGATTGCCTGATGACTGCATATCCATAGATTGGCGCAATGCCTTCACCAGTGTTAGGGTCTATCCAACTACTTTTCAGCTCAACTTTCCACGTCCCCCTCAAGTCCGGTCTTTTAACATACCAACCTTTAAATATTTTCCATGACCACATGTATTTGTTAAACAAGGTTACAAACAGAGTTATTACACCGACTACTGTACCAAATGGTTTTACAAAGTCCGCACTGAGTACAGGCATACCTTGAACCCAAAGTGCAAGTAACCAAACCGCGATCGTGAGACCAATAAATGATGAAATATGAAGTCTAGTTAGCATTACTCGTGACCTATGTAGTCCCATGCATCGCTTAAGAACTGATGCGCTCCCTGCCTCGTCCAAGGCTGTGAGCCTCGAAATAAGTACTTAAGCTCACTAACTTCACCCCATTCAGAACATTTTTCATCATTAATTGTATTGTTAAAAGTTTCAGCAAGAACTGCACGAACCATTTGGTTATATGTTGAATAGTTGAAGCAGGAGTTTGAAGCATTAAAAACTAAGCATTCGATCAAAAAGCTGGGAGCGTCTTTGGCTGACTTGATACCATTTTCGGCCATTTCATTGGATAGCGTTTTAAGAATCCGAACAACGCGCTTGTATCTTCTGGATGTAGCGTCGTTCTTTGATACGCCATTAGCATAATGTTGCTCTGGCCAATTTCGTACGATAAACGGTTTGCCATCATCAGGCCGCATTTCTACGCCTGATAAGTACCTAGTGGTAGACATATACCTTCTATGTTCAAAGAACGCTGCTACGTCTGACTCTACTCGATAAGTGTTTTCCTTAATGTCGAAAGACTTACTACCTCTAGATACGGAAGCTCTACCAAATCGAGCAACTAGAGCTTCTTCAAGCTCATTTTTAAAAGTCAAATAAGTGTAATTGCCATCGCTAAAACTTTTATTCAATTCTGCTTTGACGTTATCGTCATGATATTCTGGGAAAAAAGCGTCATAACAAATTACACCGATATCAACGTCACTATCTTTTCTTACATTTACCCGATTTCTGTAAGAACCTTGAGTAATTACTTTTATATTTCGACTTTGCAGCTTAGAGCTATTTTGAATTGCCTGCCTGATTTGGCGTTCTGCGTTTTCAGCTCGCTCCTGCTCAGTTTGACTTGGCCCTTGCGCCCATCTTGAAAAAATTGACTCCCAATCCCTACTCATTCTTGTTCCTTTAGTGAAGCATTTTAGCAACTAACAATTTATTCGATCCCAAACAGGGGCTTTCAAACACTCCATTTGGTTTTTTATACATCTAATGAAAACTGAACTCTATCGTAACCACATGTTTTTGCTAGGGTAGCATGTAATACTTCAAAAGCGAGAATGAGAAATACGACAAAATGGGGGATTTTTACGCAGCTCACGGTTGGCATTAGAAATCTCGGGATGAGATGGGGGCCGTTAGTTTTCGCCAGCACGAAAAGGGGCATTTCTGTGTTACTAAGTGCCTCCTGTGGCAGGTATTTAAAGAGTCGCTTTTATCTTGCTTGACCGTAAAACTTAGCAGCTCTTATAAAGGCAGCTTGCTCCACTCGGGTCACAAACTCTAACTATGCCGATTCCACTCATTCTAAAGTCAATTTTGCTTAGGTTCGCGTCACCCGCATCGAGAATTTTTTCAAATTCAGCAGATCCAGCCGCGATCTCGTCTGGCCGCTCACTCACCCTTTTAAACTTGATAATAGATTTTTCGTTGTTCGGTAAGGTCATGAAACTATTGGGAAGTAATGCGAACGAATTAGATTTTTTGTCGATCGGGTTCAGGAGAAATTTGTCAATGTTCAGGCTGAACAGCCCCTTGATGAAACCAAGTTAGACATCATTGCCGCGATAAAAGCAGAGTTAAAATCACTGAAGCAAAACAAGTGAAAGAGCAAGCTGAAGTGACTCCACTCGCCCAGTTTAACAGCAAAGGCGTTTTTGCCCGTAAGCGAGTAAAAGGCCGCAATTTCTCGTATGAGTTTGGCCACTTTTCTAAAAGACGTGCAAAGTGAACTCGATCAGGCGATCGCGGCTGTACTGGAGAAGTATCAAGGCTGTTGAACCTGTTGTGAATCTCACAATAGGCCGTTATATAAGATCGTTAGTGCAGAATACTTAAAGCGTTGCTGCTAATTGCCGATAACGGAAAGTAATATGAACGCCGCTATGATCAGTCCAGGCACAAACCATCTTGGAACAGGCCTGTCTTCACAGAGCGACGTACATACAAACCTACTTCCCACCATCCATAATGTAGTTAACCGCTTTAGCTCCAGCAGCTGCCATTTGTGTCATCGCATTTGATGTATTCAGGACGTTAGAAAGACTATCGACACAGTTGTCGCACCAAGCACCGCCAATAGTATGTTCAATGGGATGAATTTTAGACTGACTGTGAATCGTATTTTTGCTTACATTGAGTGTTGCCATAGTTTCACCAACCAGAATATCGCGCTCACAATGGTGACATTGGCAAATTACTTGAGGCATCATTTTATCTTCAATTTCATGTTTAATCGGAGTTGATTCTGGATGATGAGAATCAGCAATAATGTCGAGCACTCTAGATAATCCTTCAGGTGTTCCTGCCTGATATCTATTCACCGAGGATTCTCGGCTAATACTGTTAATTGAATCTCGTAGTTCTTTACCTATAGCGAGGTCACTACCTTGACTATCAATCATCCTTTCCAACTGTTCTTCAAAATCAGGTGGCAGGTGACTATTTAAACCAGTCTGCTTTTTGTCATTCATATCAAAATCCTTCTTATTATTTAAGTACTTAGACATTGTTGTTAATACCCTAACATCAGGGTTAAAGCGAATGATAACCTTTATGCACTTTACCTCTACAATGTAATCCTTTAAAACGACGTATTTCTTAAAGTTTTCTTTCGTTAGAAAGATAAATGTCACATCTGTTGCATACTGAAGTTCAACACACTCTAGCTCTTTCTAAAAATCAATGAAGGACTTTTCTCGCCCTCGCGAGGAAAGTTCTTCGTTGATTGTCGCAGCTCGTCTGAACGAGTGAGAATAAGAACTTGAATATCTAAAGATATTCTTAAAGATCTAGGAAGATCCTCAAAACTATACCAGTTGACCTATTTGATATACCAGTTGACGGTGATCAGTATCCCAGTTGACAGAAAAACTATACCAGTTGACAGAAAAATGTTTGTAAAAGATATCCCAGTTGACATAATATCGCTATCTAGGTATCCCAGTTGACATAGTGATCATGTTCGAAGAAACGAAAGATCTATCCGTAATTGATGAAAAAGACAGAGCTAATAAATTTATCAGCTCCCTACTATTCTCACGAGCAACGGTTTTTCATCCTTCTGCTCGAATGACGCCATCTATGAGCAAAAGGATGGCTGAAGTCGCATCAATGGGCGGGGTTTCATTTGATCATCCCCTAGAGGTTGTGACTGTAAACTCATTTGGTAAAAATTTCCGAGTCGAGCTGCACAATAACTACCTGTTACACGCCCACCGAGATGTGCTTGAGACGCTTCTAGCCTATGCGAAATTGATTAAGCTGGATGATGAGGCGTATAAGAGCGGCGGCAAAATGACTTGGAGAGCGGTGCTAGGAACGTTAAATGATGCTCAAACACTTCCAAACTCAAGTGAGCAAAGTTTAGACGAGGGGATTGATAGCAACGCGATAGTTCTATCTATGAGCATGTATGAGCTTGCGACCCGAATGAAGATAAAGCCGACACGATCTAACTATCGGTTGATCGAGGATAGGATCTTTCAGCTCAACACATCAAAGCTTTTCATTTGTGAAATGGATTCAGATGGCCACATTTCAAGCCGTAAGCCTTTGAGTTTCGTAAAAGAATTCATGCTTTGCTATGACAAATCTAAAAACAAAAACGGCAAGAGTGACGATGTTGTCGCCAACCACATCTTTGTTGTTCCTGATCAAAGGCTCTTAGAAGCCATCAAATCCCATGGCTATTACTACCGACTTGAGCAGCACAAAATCACAAACTATCGTTCTTACGCTGTCCGTTCGTTCATTAAATGGCTCACCACGCATAATCTCGATTTTCTGCATACAAAAAAATTAAGCTGGGCGATTGAGGAATATATGAACTCGGTGGCGTCCAATGTGGGTGCGTCATTCAGATACGATCTTAAGCGAAGCTTACTGGAGGTTAGGGATCAGATTGAGTCCGATTTTAACCTGCAAATCGTCTCCGTCGATGGCCGTGAACATCAATTCTTCAAGGTGACGTAGTCATGATTAAAAATCTAAACTCATTGCTGAATGACCAGACTATTTCGGAAGTCCCTTTTGTTCTAAAAGGTTTGGTTAAAGCTTCCATCGGTATGCTGATTGCTGCTCCCAGCGCTGGAAAAAGTCATCTAGCATTGTCGATAGCGATAGAACATGCTTCGTCAGCGGTGACGCTCGGGCTTTCATGTGCTGAGACGCCGAGAAAAGTACTGATTGTCAGCTCTGAGGATAGCAGTGCGGTTTTGCGGGAACGTATGGTGGAAAAGCTCAAATCATTTTCACCTGATATTCAAAATGAACTGCTTAGTAACCTGCTTTTTCTCACCGAGCAAACGCCGTTGATAGCGCCGCCAGAGGCGAATAAAGATGAGCATGACGCGGCCAGTCTGTATGTGAATAATCTCGTTCAATCTGCGGTTGATAATGACGTTGATCTAATTATTGTTGATACCGTCACGGAAGCCGTTGGCAGCTGTGATGAAGTGAAACACGACAAGCACATCAAGGCGGGATTTCAAGCCATCGCAAGACGCACAGGGGCTGCTATTTTGCTTGTTCATCACGTCAATAAAAATGAAATTCGTGGAGAGCAAGAAGTGACCATGGCCTCTGGTGCCGGGCTTAGCTCTGTTATGCGGCTGGTTAAGTTTTTAATCACGATAAAAGCGGAAAAAAATGAGAGAAAAGTCAGGTTCTTGAAGTCCAACTATCTGCCTCAAAGTGAGGAAAGGGAGTTTGATATTGAGTTTGTTGACGGTGTTTTATCGCGAAAAGGGGTATTGAGTTTTGCTCCACCGAAAAAACAAAAAGCGGAGAAACCAAGAATTGCGAAAGCAATTCAGGAAGAACCCGAGGTTTTGAGTATCACGCCAAAGCCGAAAAGAAAAAATGAGAGTGAAAATGACCTAAGGGATGTTCTTTAGGTCCCCTGCCCTACATCACTTTTGAAGGTTTCCAGTGGGGGCCTACAGAAGTGGTGTGCAAATTCTACGTGATCTGACAGTAGCTATCTGAAGGCTCTCTACAGTCGGCAGCAAGTAAGTTATTTCTTGATAAAAACTGTTTTAGTGCTTTTGAACTAGTTGACATGATTCAGATTAGAATATGTATAGTTCCGATCATACGCGTAGTTGGCCAAATAAAGTCATGTCCGAAAATTTGGGGCCACTTCTGTTCTTGAAGAAAGTGATTTCTTCCCGCTTGGTGGCCTGTTCACTGTGAACGAGCAACCAACGTTGATTGACCTTTCCGTAATCCGAGTCTATCCAACATCCTGAGTAGCCATGACCGATAGCGATTAATTGCTCTGGTTCTAGCGCAAGCAGTGCTTGTTTTGCGAGCTTGATGGTCATGGGTACACGGGTAATGAACTTTTGATTTTGCTCATCTAGCGAGGAGATGCTTTCTTCGGTGTACAAAGCGGCATCAGCGATAAAGTAACGACTATTTTGCGCGGCTTTTAGGCAATGTATGTGTCTTTTAGTGACTTAAGCGAATGCCTTGGCATCATTGGTGTTGCCACTCAGTGCTTGCATGTAAACAGGAATACCTGCTTGGTTTTCACAGATGAGTTCAAGCACGACTTGGTTAAGCTCTGGTCTATGATCACGACTGTAGCCTCTTACAAGCTTAATCACGTTGGTGTTTTCATCTTGTGCATACTCACCATCAACGTGGAAGCTAGTGATATCAAGATGAACAGAATCGGTCGTCAAGCCCAGTTTATCAACAACACGCTCAGCAATAACCTGATAGAGCGCTGAGACATCGGCTTTGTATAGAGCATCTAAGGTGCGGCCTAGTACATCATCAGTAAGGTGGTGTGCTTCAATGTCTTTGGCGAGTAGCTTAGACACAGGCTTGGTCTTAAAAAAGTCCGAGAACATGTGCAATGTTCTGCTATGAAAACCAAGTCCATTTAGGAGCATGGCCAATACCGCGTCACCATGAGAAACATTATGGTCAGAATATTTTGGGATAACGGCATCTATCATCCGTGGCAGGCCAATTTTGTGACAAAAGGCGGCAATGAGACCAAGGTGATCTAAGCGTTTAATAACAGGATGAGTAGACATATTTTGAGACCGTCAAATAGCAATAATAGATCAAAACTGTCGATCGCGGTCAAGATGGTGTCGTGGTTTTTATGAAAAACCGATCGCCAGATCACACTATTTAAATTCTGGAATTAGCTGCGGAATGACGGTTAGATGTGAGCATGCGAGAAGATGCTTGTCAGATTTACCGACAAAACGCGGCTGAAAATTTGGCAGGTTTAAGACACATGGCGCTTAACATGCTAAGAGCTGAGCTGTAGTGGTACAGTAAATTTGGCCACCTAAATAGAGGTGTTAAAATACATCTCAGAGACAAATAGGTGACTTTATGAAAAATCGCACAAGACGAACTTTTAGTGCAGAGTTCAAGCTTGAAGCAGCACAATTAGTAACAGAGCACGGCCATTCGGTGACCGAAGCCGCTAAAGCAATGAATGTCAGTAAATCAGCAATGGATCGCTGGGTACGACAGCTTAAGCAAGAGCAACGAGGTATATCGCCGAAAGCCTCTCCGCTTACTCCAGAACAAATAGAAATTCGTGAACTCAAGAAGAGAATCGCTAACCTTGAGGAGCACAATGAAATTTTAAAAAAGGCTACTGCTCTCTTGATGTCGGACTCACTGAACAATTCTCGATGATCGAGAAACTCAGGAAGAGCTTTAGTGTAAAAACCTTATGCCATGTGTTCAGTGTTCATCGTAGTAGCTACAAGTATTGGCGTAACAGAGACAAACAACTCTCGCCAGAGCAGGTGAAATTGCACTCTATTGTGAGTGACATGCATGAAGCTAGCCACGGCTCAGCAGGTGCACGTACGATTGCTGATATGGTAACCAATATTGAGGGCATACCGCTTAGCCGTTATCGAGCAAGTAAGCTAATGAAATTACTAGGCTTAGTGAGCTGCCAGTCACCTAAACATAAATACAGAAAGGCCGAACAAGAGCATCTTGAGATCCCCAATCTTTTAGGGCGGCAATTTGCTGTGACTCAACCGAATCAGGTTTGGGTTGGTGATGTCACCTATGTATGGGTTGGCCATCGTTGGATGTATTTGGCTGTTGTCATGGATCTGTTTGCACGAAAACCTATTGGTTGGGCAATGTCACTATCGCCAGACAGCAAGCTCACTGGAAAAGCATTGATGATGGCCTTTGAATCTAGGGGCAGGCCCAAAGGGGTCATGTTCCACAGTGATCAGGGTAGCCATTATACGAGTCGCTATTATCGTCAGTTACTATGGCGTTGTCAGATTACACAAAGCCTATCAAGACTAGGCAATTGTTGGGATAATGCGCCGATGGAGCGCTTCTTTAGAAGCCTGAAAAGCGAATGGGTTCCCAGGGCGGGTTATCGTAGTTTTGCAGAGGCGCAACAAGAGATCATTCGATACATTATTGGATATTACAGCCAACTTAGGCCACATCAGTATAACGGTGGGTTAACGCCCAATGAATCGGAACGCTTGTATTGGGAAAACTCTAAAACCGTGGCCAATTTTAGTTGACCACTACAAGCCAAGCAAAATTAGTGTGCCAATGAAGCAGAAACGTTGCATGATGAACCCCGGCTTCTTGGATCAAGTCTTAGTCGCTGGATTTAAGTCAATGACTAAATTCTAACCATTCATGCGGACGCCCTGGGCCACAAAGCATGGCAGAGATGAAAAGGAAAGCGACTTCAATAACGGGGTAGACTTGATTGATGTGCGATCGGGTGTCACATACTTTGTCTAAGTGTTTGATGATGATCATTTCATGTAACCAGTAGTTAAGACTGAAAGATCTGATCGATATAATACCAGAAAGTTCAATAGGATATAAAA
Source organism: Vibrio navarrensis (assembly GCF_015767675.1). Taxonomy (NCBI): domain Bacteria; kingdom Pseudomonadati; phylum Pseudomonadota; class Gammaproteobacteria; order Vibrionales; family Vibrionaceae; genus Vibrio; species Vibrio navarrensis. The sequence continues at coordinate 106,463 of NZ_CP065219.1, forward strand.
AGTCTCATAATTTCAGTAACTAAAGTTCGATCCCGCCCTTTATGTATGCTTGTTTAATCATATTTATCTTGATGATTATAATTATTTGCATAATAATCATGAAGTCATATTTTAATCCGAGATTCCGCAGCTATTTTTAGAATTTATTTCGCCGAAGATACCAACACGTTCGTGACAATTACGAAATCTTGCTGCTTTTGAGACTCTAGCAGAGAGGCATGTAATTTTTGATGACGAGTCACGCTTAACCTCCTGATAGTAGTGAGAGATAGTTTAACCAAGTATTGTTATCAGAAACCGACTTGGGTAGCCACTATTGGATGGCCCAATCAATCGTTATGTGATGAAAGTCACATGATTTATTGGATAATTAGGTGCGGAATGACGGTTTAATGACAGTTTTTAAGTGTGATTAGTAAATAAAATGAAAAAATATTTAAGCTTGTTAATGGCAATAACATTGCAAATCGTATTATCTGGCTGTAATGGATCTTCTGATTCTCCATCAGAGTTAGCAGAAAGTTACGATGGTGTTTATAAAGATATAAGCGGGGAGTCTCTTTTTTATAGCTCGAATGAAGATGCGATCTATTTATATAGACCACCACAACGATACGAGGATGGTTATATAAGCAGCTCAAATCGTAGCATTGTGGTCGACAACAGTTTAATTGGTCCTTATATAGATACGAACCATTTCGTGAAATCGGAACTTGGCGACTACTATCATTACCAAAACTCTACCGTTCAGTTTCATTTTTCAAAGGGTAATGTGTCCGCGCTAGTCAAAGATGAGGGTAATAGAACACTTGTGGACACCACGTACACCAAGCAGCCAACACTCGCTGATTTTGACCTGATGTATCAAAGCTATGCGGATTGGGAACGTATGACACTCATCTTCTCTAACGATGATCGTATGTTTGCTCAACTGGATTTTATGCTGACCTGCCAATTAAATGCTGATGTAAAGAGGATGTCGAACTTCTATCGTGTCTCTAATGGTGCAATAACCTGCGATGATCCAAACGATCCACGTATCGACTCAAATATGCACGGCGTTATCTATAAGGTGGCGGAAGACAGCCGAGCCATCGTCATTGTGCAAGGAATGCGTTGGACATATCGTACAACTTTCCAAACCGTTTATTAATTGAAAAGGGGCATCAGCCCCTTTTTATTGTCATCCCAAAACCACCGCTTTTAGCGGTAGTTATTGTTTTGCCCGAAAATGCGCCCGTGCTAGAAGACAAACTCCTTAGTATCAAGTTTGAAGAGCGACATTTTCTACAGATGTGTATGAACTTCTCTCGTTGGAAAGGGTCGAAGAGCATTGTAATGGTTGAAAACCTCCGCTTTGAGAAAGGCAAATCTGTCGAGCTAGAGTACCGCATGATGAATCCATGCTAGAGGCTGTGTTAAGTGCTAGTTTTAGTCAGGTAATGCAAAACTTAGGCACTCATGCGCTTGCCTTAGATATATAACATAATCGAAACATCTAAATCTAAAACGAAGGGTAAATACTCTACATGTTGAACTGGTATAACTTGTTGTAGGCTCACTTTCGATTTAATATAGAATATCTTTAAAGAAACAAAATGAAAGTTGGTTTCATGTTCTAGGAGTAATCCAATGATAACGGCGGTCGAAAGACGCAATGAAATTATAGAGCTAGTTAATTCTGTCGGCCGAGCCCGTGTTGAAGACTTAGCCTCTAAGTTTAATGTGTCTAGTGTTACAATTCGTAGCGATCTCTCATTTCTCGAAAAGAATGGTTATGTTATTCGTTCACACGGCACAGCAATTCCTAATTCTGGATTAATTTCTGAGCTGTCGGTTCACGAAAAAAGACGTCACAACTCTGAGGGAAAAGTACTTTTAGGTAAGGCTGCAGCAAAGCTAGTTGAAGAAGGTGATGCAATAATCATTGATTCAGGCACAACGACACTAGAAATTGCACGTTACTTAAATAATGTGGATAACGTGGTCGTCATGACTAATGGGCTTGATGTCGCGATGGAGCTTTCATCTAAGTCTGGCGTTGAGGTCTTAATGACTGGTGGCGTTTTAAGAAAAAAAGCAATGTCCTTTTCTGGACCAAAATCAGAAGATGGATTAAAAAATCATCGATTCGATAAAGTATTCTTAGGTGTAGATGGCTTCGATATAAAAGCTGGTATTACTACTTACAGCGAACAGGAAGCATCACTTAACCGACTAATGTGTGAAGTATCAGACACAATAATTGCGGTTGCTGACTCAAGTAAATTTGGCAAACGTAGCTGCCACATGATTCGAGCGTTTAACAATATCGATACGCTAATCACTGATTCAGACATCCCAGATGAATACTTGAAGCAATTACAAGAGCAAGGTGTTAACGTCATTATTGTGCAAGCATAACACCAATAATTCTTTACTAATTAATATCTTACCTGACAGTTGCCCGATCTTCTATTTGGTGACTGTCAGATTATATTTGGCTGGATTCTTTCAGTTCAGATAGATTTCTCCATCTTCTAATGTTTATATTGGCGTTTTGCCACACCATATTCTTCCTTAATGAGTTCTATCATGTTTGTTGTTGTAGTCTATCCATTCGTCCAGATCTATTCTCATATTGGCAATCAATAGCTGTAACCCGTCATTCCGCACTTAATTATCCAATAAATAATGTGACTTTTGTCACATAACGATTGATTGGTTCATCCAATGGTGACTACCCAAGTCGGTTTCTGATGTCAATATTCGGTTAAACGTAAGCGCATCATAAACCCCGCATTCTAATCGTCTAGCCCGAATAATAAGATCAAACCTCCAACCCAAAGGAGATTTGAAATGGCCAAACGACGCACTAACCAAGAATGGCGAACCCTGTTCGAACACTATGAATCCAGCCAGCTATCACAACGATTATTCTGTGAACGTAACGGACTGAGCCTTTCCACTTTTTACGCTAAGCGCCAACAGTTAAAGCACATCGAAAAACCGAACACGGTTGGCTTTGTTAAAGCAGAAGTCGTTGAAAAGACGACAAAGTATCAAGCCACTCACGTTGTCGTTGCCAACATGACACTACTTGTAAACAATGTTGAACTGAGCATCCCACAAGGCACACCAGCGACCTATCTCGCAGAGCTTATCGGTGCGTTATCATGAAACGCATGCTCAGCGCTCCAAAGATTTACTTGTATCGTGAAAGCGTCGATTTTAGAAAGTCCATCAACGGCCTCGCTGCGATTATCGAAAATGACACCGACTTGCCCTTGGGCAGCGGCGCACTGTTCCTGTTCACCAACAAACAGCGCGACAAAATCAAAGTGTTGTACTGGGATAAAACAGGCTTTGCTCTTTGGTATAAGCGCCTTGAAAAAGCCAAGTACAAGTGGCCATCAAAAGAGCAAAATGAGGTGTTTACCCTAACTCAATTCGAGCTTGATAGACTGCTTTCTGGCTTCACGATTATCGGCCATAAACCCGTTAGAATAAACGATTTTACAATGACTTAAGCGATAATAAAGTCTTATCCACCAAGCATTAACGGCATGATTTTAGTATCATCAATGCCATGAAAAAGACGCCAAATATCAACCCAGAAAGCCAAGATGTTGCCGAGCTACAAGCGATGGTGAAAGCACTGTTGGCGTCAGAAAACCAATTGAAACAAGAGCGCCAATCGCTGCTTGAACAACTCAAACTTGCCTTCGACCGTCAGTTCGCTAAACGCTCGGAGGCGTTAAAGCCTTACAATGAATCACAAGGTGACCTCTTCAACGAAGCGGAATGTGAAGCCGCTAAGGAAGAAGAGGTTGAAGTTGTCACAACGACCATCACAACGAAGAAACGCGGTAAACGTCAGCCACTGCCAAAGACCTTGCCTCGTGAGGTTATCGAACTCGATTTAGACGACGATGAAAAGCAGTGCGCTTGCTGCCAACATAGTCTGCATAAAATCGGTGAAGACCGTAGCGAGAAACTTGAGTTCACACCTGCGGTACTTAAAGTGTTGGAATATGTTCGTCCTAAATATGCTTGCCGCCAATGCGAGCAAACTCAGGACAACAGCCGCATTGTTCAAAAGCCAGCGCCGCAAAGCATTATCCCGAAGAGCTTCGCCACAGAAAGCTTGTTGACCAATATCATCCTCGGCAAATACCAATATGCGATGCCACTTTACCGTCAAGAATCCCTGTTTACCCAGTCGGGTATCGAACTCTCACGAACCACCATGGCAAGGTGGATTATCCAAGTCAGTGAGAAGTTCGCTCCACTTTACGCGGCCTTAAAAACGCACCTACTTGAGCAAGTGGTGATTCAGGCGGATGAAACGCCGCTCAATGTCCTCAAAGAAGATAAACAGTGTTATATGTGGCTTTACTGCTCGGGCGCAGACTCGCCAGATGCCGCCCTCCCTAATGTGAGAAATATCGTCTTGTACGACTATCAAAACAGTCGAGCTAGGGCGTGCCCTGTTGCCTTCTTGGGGGATTACAGTGGTTATCTACAAACCGATGGCTATGGTGTTTATGATGGGCTTCATCTCGTCACCAATGTCGGTTGCTTCGCGCATGCTCGGCGCAAGTTCATGGAGGCGAAGAAGCTTCAAGGCAAAGGCAAGTCAGGTAAAGCGGATAAAGCGCTGGCCAAAATCCAGAAGCTTTATGGAATAGAATCACGCTTAAAAGGTGAGTCTGCGGAAAAACGAAAAGCAGAGCGCCAAGAGCATGCTAAGCCGATACTGGATGAGCTTTATGAATGGATGACAACTCAGAAAGTGCTTGAGTCTAGCCCGCTGGGTAAAGCGATAAAATACACGCTCGGCCAATGGCCGAAGCTCACCCGCTATATCGATGACGGTCACTTATCGATAGACAACAACCGAGCTGAACGCGCAATAAAACCGCTGGTTATTGGGAGAAAGAACTGGCTCTTCTCGACCAACCCTAACGGGGCGGAAGCGAGCGCGATGCTTTACAGTATCGTCGAGACAGCGAAAGCCAACGGCCTTATCCTTTACGACTACATGGTCAAGTGCATGCAGGAGTTAGCGAAAGCGGAACCTGATATCGATGCACTCCTGCCTTGGAACTTCAAACACTAACAATATCGCCCCGTGGGTTCATGGGGCGGATACCGAAAATTGACTGAGGCAACTCTCTGAATTTCCAGCGCCAAAGAATAATTGTCCGGAAAACAGCGTCCGCTGAAGCCAACTTGCCGACAAACACAAAACCAATCAGCCGAGGGAACAAAGAAAAACCATAATCCACTGATTGTTGGTGATTAAACATAACGCCCTGCTAAGGGGTGAGCAATGCACTACAAAAGTTACCGCACACCAACTTAATCACAAAACTCACCGCATGCTGAAAATGCCACGCATTGCGAATCCCTCTTAAGCAGTTTGTTAGGCTTGTGCTGACTGTTAGCAATGAACCCTTAGCTTTGCTGCTTCTTTCTTAGGTACTTGCCACTTTTTTCATAGACCAATGTTAACGCAGCATAAATAGACACAAACAACACTAAGTCTAATGCAGCCAGTTTTACGTTAAATGGATCTGAGAAAATGTTGTATGTGAAACCAAGTTGCGCTTCTACAAATTTCACCAAAACTATCGTTGCAATAAAAACTAATATACCCATCAACTTACCTATCGAAAGTGGCAACAACATTCGTCGAAAATATGATAGCCCCGAACAAAGAAAGAACAAAAATTACGTCATTAATGCGAGTCAGTTAGTGATGTTACCGACTAGCCTAACGCCGCATTAAGGTGTGAGCGACGCTTGGCTATACTTGAGCGAAGCGAAACTGCCAAGCGTTGCGAATCACTCTTAAATGCTTTGTTAGGGTTTAATTTTCTCTGTTTTTTGCTCGAAGTAATCCAAGTCTGAAGGCTCGACATCGGAATCCAGAAGAGCCTTTAACTCGGAGTTAATTGGAAAAAAACCACCATTCATGTATCCAAAACCACCAATGTATATTTCTTCAGGGTTAACATCGTTACTCACCGCGTAAGCGTACCCATCGAAATTATACTTAGTTAATATTCTTAATACGGCGACTTTAGTTCTAAAATTCACGTCTCGACTGAAAGATAAATGATTAAATTCAGGTACATTTTTTGTAGTAGACTGACCAAAAATTTTATTAATTGAAATATTATTTTTCTTTAACTCTGCTCTGATGGACTCAAAGTCAGGTAAATAGTCGCAGAGTGCAACCTTGTAGTGAGGAGACCACCCTCCTGCCTGAATACTTAATATTTCTGGAGTTTCATTACATTTACCAGATTTATCATCAATTATAGTAACAAGTTCTGCTTTAATCTCTGTTATTGCTGACAAAATGCTCTCATCTTTGGATACAACAACGTATTCACTTGTACTTTTGTCAAGATACTTTGAATAATACTCATCTTCTTGCAACTGAGGTCGAAACTTAGTTTGAAGCATAAATATCGCAAGCAGGAACACAGGCACATTAACTACAGATGCTATTACTAAAGTCCCTCTCAACCAAACTGGTTCACTTATTCCAACCGCTGCACCTAGAAAAGCACCATTGACTAAAACAAGACCAACTAACCAAGCCGCAACTAACTGAATAGGCTTAGTGACTTTACTAGGTTCAATCTTTTGATTACTCATTTATGCTCCAAACTTTCCATTAAACCCTAACGCCCTGTTAAGGTGTGAGCAACGCAATACCGAAGCTTCCGCATACCACCTTAAACACTAAAACCAACGCATAGTAAAAATGCCACGCGTTGCGAATCACTCTTAAACAGTTTGTTAGCCGTTTATGCAAAGTTCAACTTCTTAACCTTGTTAAACAAGAACTTACATGCCCATAGATATGGAAACATTGTTGAAAATAGAACAAAGTACTCAAACGAACTAAACCAAAAGTTAGACCACTTAAAATTAACTCCAACCAGTAAATTTAGAGTCACTAAGGGAAGTAGTACACCAAACACCATATTAAACATAATCAGGGTAATAACTTTGAGCGTTGTTTCTTTAACTCTAAAAGTTTCGTTGTAAGTATTGAAGCTAGAAATAGAGGAAGAAAGCAACGGAATAACTTCCCTTTCAACAACATGCGATTTTTCAAAGTAACTAACAAAGACACCTTGAAAGTCAGTAACTCTATCAACATGAGGTTGATGAAATTGCTTCCAAATTCTCTCTTGCTCACTTTTAGGCATTTGATCTGGCATATTGACCACCTGCTTTTCAAACATCTCTGTTTGTTCTTTCAATTGCTGCTGGCGAGTAAACTCCATACCACGACTTGCCAGCGTCATAAGAGAACGATTACTCGTACTCCAAGTCCAATTCAAATACCCGACGATCCTTTGCATTTCCTGAATACGCTTTGTATCAAATTCCTTTGAACACAATTGGCTAACCTTATCCGTTTGCCCCTGAATGTGAACAAGATTATTGTTCCAAAATGGGTAGGTCGTAAAGATTGTTGTGAAGAGAGAAAAAAGCTCATTGCATACTGAAATCACCTCTTCGGGGCTAGGTTCTCTTTGGAAAGAGCTTCGCGGTACTCCATATTTTTCCTCGTAATCTAAATATGAATACAGCATTGCCGCTCTGCGCAATGTTTCCTTACCTCTCTCGTCCCAATTCAAAGTTCCATCTTGATTCAAGTAAACATTGTTACCATTGAACATCATTGAATTAGGTGTGCTAACAGACATACTGTGCTTTAGAGCTTCATCTAGCTTTTCTTTCGCATCGTTCACTTTTTGATACGCGTAAATAGCAAAAGCAGAAAAGAAAGCTGCGACTACACCAATCACAGTTACATGTAATGCAGGAAGAGCTTCTAATATTGGTGAACTCAATTTTATTCCTCTAGTTCTAAGTCCAACGATGACGGCTAACGCCGCGTTAAGGGGTGAATGCCGCATAAACCAACTTTCCGCACACCACTTTCACCACCTAAACCAACCGCATACCAAAAATGCCACGCGGCATGAATCCCTCTTGAACGCCTTGTTATACCGTTGCTGACACTTTATATATTAGCTACTGTTGCCAAATATCTTTTTGAGGAAGGCAACCTACAACTGTTTGACAATCTTCTTTACTACAAATGATCATTCCTATACTAAAATCAGCGCGCGCAACATAGCCATTACTGACCGCTATAAAGTTGATATTTCCACATCGAGGACAAGCTGGTTTAAACTCATCATTTGTCATTTCTTTAACATTCATCACATACTCCTTATGCAAGATTATTTTGTAGTGAGCGCAAAACTCATTAATTTTATTGAGACAAAAGCGCTTCTGATTTATTTATTTTTATTTCCAGATTACTGGTATTTGCCTATCAATAGGCGAGTATTTTCAACTTGTTGATTACTTGTTCAGTTCTTTGTAAAGACGAACACATTGTGTAACCAGCGCAACAGTTAGGGTCGCGGCTTTTAGGATAAGAAATGCAGTCTCAATTCCCATAGGCTAAGTCCTGATGTTTGTATGGCTATGCCAACACAATCACCAGATTGTGAATTACAGTAAGTTGGTAGAGCCAACTTGCTGGACTGATGAAGCGATGTATCAGTTGGTTAAGTTCGTTAGATACATCAGTGCTTTAAAAACATAAAAATGCCGAAATGAAATTACTTTAATATGCAGTAATGCGCAACATATCAAATGTGACCAAGTTAAAGTATTCGATAAGGTATAACGCCGAATTAAGCTGCTACCAACGCACAACGTCATTTGAAGCAATGCACCGTAACCACTAAACCATTTTGGAACTAATTCAGCCACGCGTTGGTAGTCAGGCTTGAATTTCTTGTTAGGTTTTACTATTTAACCTTCACCAACTTGGCAAAGAACCCCGCTAGATTAACGCATTGCGCTGAACCACTTCCAAATATTTCACTCAATTTGGCAGGCAAATGCGACTAAGTTAAAAACAAACAGTGAAGTCAATTCCATTGATTAAACCAAAGCGCCTTTGCGCCAGTGAAATCTTCAACCAACCTAATCCATTTTCCAATGAAGCAACCCACGAATATTGGCATGAGAAGCAACTAAAGAAACGCGATGATTTGGGTAGACCAAGCTAGCTTGCTGACATCCGTAAACGAATGGTTAGAGAAATCCCCAAATCTTTTCCGCACCAATTACGCTTTTCTCTTCGTAAACCTAACGCCGCGTTAAGGGGTGAGTGCCGCATAAACAAACTTTCCGCAGACCACTTTCACCACCGAAACTCACCGCATACCAAAAATGCCACGCGGCACGAATCCCTCTTTAACGCTTTGTTATGTTTAAGCTTCAAGGGCTTACGTTTTACCAAAACCAAGATTAACTCAGCGTTGATTCACAAACAAAAGCCAAGACCTAAAAAACTGAAACGACTCATAGATTTGAAAAACAGACTTCGAATTTTGGCAATTCAAGCCCAAAAACTAGTGGTTAAAATACTGATTGAGCCAGCCGCCCTAACCTCGCGCTTACTCGAAAATTGAATGAGGCAATTCTCTGAATTTCCAGCGCCAAAGGATAAGTGTCCAGAAAACAGCGCCCGCTGAAGCCAACTTGCCGACAAACACAAAACCAATCAGCCGAGGGAACAAAGAAAAGATACAACCAACTGATTTTGCGTGATTAAACATAACGCCCGCTTAAGTGGTGAGCAACGCTACCACGACACCCAATTATTACACCGTAAACACAAAAGCCAAATCAAACCAAAACCGCCGAGCGTTGCGAATCCGTCTTAAAGCGTTTGTTATGCGATTTCTCAAAGGTTGCTATTAAGTCTTTGATTAAGCTCCCACAATGCTATTCTGTTTGAGTCATATTTCAAAAGTTCACTAGCCTCTTGAAAACCACACCAACGAAATTTTGTATGCTCATTTGATAGCTGAGGCTCAGTAGACACCCGCACCGAAAAAGAATATTCAGGCACAACAAACTGATGATTAGTCCAATTTTCATGACCAGCATAGTACACTTTTGGGAGCATACACATTGAGTCCAATTGCTGCCAATCACAGCCAATTAAACTAGTTTCTTCTTTAAGTTCACGCTTTGCTGCCTCGATAATGGATTCACTATCTTCACCACCGCCGGAAATAGCTTGCCATACACCGTTATCACTTCGTTTTCCGATTAAGTAACGAGGTTGTTCATTGAGTATTTGATACGGAAATACTAATACTTGAAATGGTGCTCTCATTGGTTTTTCCTCTAATCGCATAACGCCCTGCTAAGGGGTGAGCAATGCACTGCAAAAGCTACCGCACACCAACTTAGTCACAAAACTCACCGCATACTAAAAATGCCACGCATTGCGAATCCCTCTTAAGCAGTTTGTTAGCTTAAATTTCAGCGCCTTAGATTTACCAAGCCTGAGATTAAACCGATTTGGAAAACCAAAAAATCACTTGAGCTTTGAAACCCGAATTGGCTCAAACTTTGTGACCTTTCATGCGATTTGAAAAACCAAAAATTTGATAAATCACTTTCGGAAAACTCAAAGCGAAAGCAAAACTGCCAAAGCGACTTTGCGCCAAACTGGCTAACCTCGTGTAGCCCCAAAACCCAATTGAGGCAACAACTCAAAATTCACGTTGGCAAACAATGCGGATTTGCCGAAATAACCTGAACGAACTGCCAAGGGAAGAAAAAACAGGCTGCAAACAATTGATTTTTATTGTTTTAAGCTAACGCCGCGTTAAGGGGTGAGTGCCGTACAAACCAGCTTTCCGCAGACCACTTTCACCACCAAAATCACCGCATACCAAAAATGCCACACGGCACGAATCCCTCTTTAACGCTTTGTTATGTGATTGTTACGTTAGCATTGCTGTCGCTTGACGCGTACAATCTTATGCACCCCGTCAACTATAATAAAATGGACATCACATGAAAGCCCTGATTTATGAAACTCTTGTAAGCCTTGCAAATCAAGCCCCCGAACAACATGCGAAAATTCGACAAAATCTTTACGAACAGTTGGATTTGCCCTTTGATAAACAGCTCGCTTTGTATGCTCGAGCACTTGGACCAGCCAGTTCTGGCAAGCTGGAAACGGAACAAGCTATGAATAACGCAGTCGAAAGTGCCATTCACTTGCTAGAACTCCAGAGCATTGAGTCGAGTTACAAATTATAACGGCCCACAACTCCCAAGGGCCGTTTTAGTTTTCTAATCACATAACGCCCTGTTAAGGTGTGAGCAACGCACAAGAGAGCTACAGTAACCACCTTAAATACAAAAACGCAACGCATGGTAAAAATGCCAAGCGTTGCGAATCACTCTTAAACAGTTTGTTAGCATACATATGCTACGAGATGGGAGTTATTGAGAACCTGTCGATGTAGGGAGCTCGGTTTGTGCTTCTGCGCTTGATATTACTTTGGAAACTGCTGTTTCAGCACTTTCCTTTGCTGATTCCCAAGCTCCTTGGTCTGCCATTACCCATACAAATACAGCTACGATTACACCAGTCCAAAAGTTACCAATTACACCAGCGGCGCCACTATTGTGCCAGCAAGCCAGCTTTTTATACCAAGGTTCTTTTGGTAAGCCCTTGATTGTAATTTGGTTGATCTCTTTTGTCAGTTGCTCTTTGATGCGCTTAATTTCATCATCTGCAGCAGCTTGCAAAAACAAGTTCACTAAACCTTCAGCTTCGCTTTTGTATTTCTTAACCTCATTTGGTCTAAGTTTTAGTCTAGTGAACTCGTCGACATTAATACCATTTTTAATTGCATCACGTTTTTCAGTTTTGTAGATCGAGTAAGCGATCATTCCAGTAAAGTCTTGTTTACTCTTTACTAGCTTCTCGTGCATTTGATTATAAGTCTTACTCATCTTTGAAAACTTTATCCTCGTGATTTTTATAGTACTTTGAGCTTGCCTCTTGCATCATTTGGTTGAACCGCTTTGATGAAACCTTACCAACAACGACTTTAGCCATATCGCTAGGTTGATAACCCGAAACAATTTTTCTATTTACTCGCTCTACTAGAGACTCTTGTCTCAAGCCTAGAGTTTTGAGTATAAAGTCAATTGACATAACAACTCCTTTCACTCTTTTCTCATAAACTAGTATAGACAACATGCTTTTCCATTCTGATTTTTATACGATTAGACAGCTAGTATCATATCAATTATCAATAACTTACGAAATATTTTTTTTGTATGCTAACGCCCAATTAAGGGGTGAGCAACGCTACCACCCAACCTAACGCATTGTGCCATAAACACTAAATTTGAAGTAGAAGCAAAAATGCCAAGCGTTGGGAATCCCTCTTAAATTGTTTGTTAGGTTTGTACATCAAAGCTCATTAAGTGATAGTTTTCTGGCCCATTGCCCACTGTTTCAAAAATCTTGAAGCCTTGAGAAAGATAAAACTGGGTTGCATTCGTATTTTGGACAAGACACTTGAGACTTAAGTTATTACTTAGGTCTTTAGCATGATTCAGTAATTTTAAACCAACACCTTGTTTAAGACTTTTGGGACTAACAAACAAATGGTGAATGAAGTTTTCTGGCTTCCAGATTGAGATGAAACCAATTACTGCACCCTGCTCTACAGCCACCCAAATTTCTTCTCCATCAGTATCTTTCACAAAATCAGTTAAGCAATATTCATCTGTATCCATGAAAGTGAAAGTAGCTACTCTCGATTCAAGGTAAAGTCGTGCTGAAGCTTCGAGATGCTGAGACTGAAATCTAATTATTTCCATGAACTTACCTATAAACCTAACGCCCGCTTAAGGGGCTAACAACGCTACTACTAAGTTTCCGCATAACACCGTAACCACAAAAATCAACGCATAGTAAAAATGCCACGCGTTGGAAGTCCCTCTTGAAGCGTTTGTTAGGTGCCTGAACACAATCGTCTTTTTGGCTCTGTTTCATGCAAGTATCGAGTAAAAGTATCTTTCGGACGCTCAAGACCATTTTCGGCTAACACTCTTGAGACCATACCTCGATGATTACTGCCATGCGTCAGTAAATGAAGCAAAATTTCTTCTATTGTTAACTGTCCAAAACCACCATCGATAAAACGGAAAATCACATTACGTTTGAGTTCGTCTACACTCACTGATTTTGTAAAATCAATAAGCCATGAGTCATGCTCATTTATTATTCGTCGTAACTCAGACAATGAAGGAGTCTCGACGGTATTGTCACCACTGTACTTTTCAGGCTCACCTAAAATACGACTGATAAAAAGACTATCCACGACCGTTGTGTGATTCAAAATCCGAACGAAAAAGATCGCATCGTTTTCTGGTAACTGTGAAAATTGTTTTTCACCTAACTCAAGCAACTCATCGTTTGCCCATTTTTTATATTGAAACGCACTAGCAAACTGCATTTTTTCTCCACGATTATTTCTTGAAAACTGATGATAACTGATTGGCACCTAACGCCCGGCTAAGGGGTTGACAACGCACCGCCGAACTCAAAAAACCACCCTAAACCCTGAACTTCAATTTTGCACTAAAGCCGCCACGCGTTGGCAATCCCTCTTGAGCCGTTTGTTATATGTTTGCTTACACCTTATCTGCGAAGTAAGCCATGATTTCTTCTGTGGTCATTTCTTTGGTTTCATTAGCAAAACAGTAATAACTTGGGCGCATATCACTAAAATACTGCATGTCCATTTCCAAGTCTTTTAAGTTTGGAAATAAACCCACTGGCATATTGTACTCACCAGTTTCTTTAAATTTGTAAAACAGATGAGTTCCACATTCAGAGCAGAAACCACGAGAAGCCCAAGAAGATGATTTGTATATTTTAACCTTATCATCACCTTCGATCTTTACTTGAGTGCCACATTTCACAGCAAAGAATGGTGCTCCACCCCAAGTTCTGCATGATTGGCAATGGCAGACAGTAAACTTAGGATTAACGTTTTCAGCCGTAATTTTTACCGCGCCACAAAGACAATTAGCCTCAGCATAAGACATTGAGATAACTCCTAAATTGATGAAACATATAACGCCCGGTTAAGGGGCAGCCAACGCCATTACGAAGCTTCCGCATAACACCGTAACCACAAAAACCAACGCATAATAAAAATGCCGCGCGTTGGCTGTCCCTCTTGAACCGTTTGTTATGTTTAAGCTTCAATAACTTACGTTTTACCTAAACCAAGATTAACTCGGTTTTGACTGACAAACAAAAGCCAAAACCCAGAAAACTGAAACAACTCATAGACTTGAAAAACAGACTTCGAATTTCGGCAATTCAAGCACAAAAACCGGTGTTCAAAATACTGATTGAGCCAGCCGAACCAACCTCGCGCTTACTCGAAAATAGACTGAGGCAACTCTCTGAATTTCCAGCGCCAAAGAATAAATGTCCAGAAAACAGCGCCAAACGAAGCCAACTTGCCGAAAAACTAGAAACTAACAAGCCGATGGTACAAAGAAAAATCATAACCCACTGAATTTACGTGATTAAACATAACGCCCAATTAAGTGGTGAACAACGCACTGGCCAAGCCACTGCATTGCACCGTAAACACTTTAATCAACGCATAGTAAAACTGCCATGCGTTGAGAATCCACTTGAATTGTTTGTTATGTGAATTTTACCGTGAATTCAAAGTAAATCACCGTAGAAATGAAGATATTTGAATAAGTTACGTGCAAAAACGATGCTTACCAAAACCTAAATTTCACAGCGATCTGAGCCAAAGAGAACCACTTGCAGAATCAACAACAAAGAAAGCGCCCTTTCAGCCACAACAAAATCTTTTGCTTCACCAGATTTTCAGAGCTGAATGTCAGCAAATAAATCAGTCAAAAATGCATTTCAATTGAAGCGATTTGAAACCGACGAAACTCAACACAAACCAGATCCAAAACGCAATTGAGGCAACCCAAGAACCTTGAAAACGATCAATCTCAGGTTGTTCAAGAATCCATTTCGACCAAGCCAACTTGCCGAAAACACCGAGCGAATTTTCAATGAAATCGTAGCTTTGACCTTAAAAACCCATCAAACACATAACGCCCAATTAAGGTGTGAAGCACGCACTACCAATGCTACCGCATACCAGCTTAATCACTTGAACCAACGCATAGTAAAAATGCCACGCGTGCTGAATCACTCTTAAATTGCTTGTTATATTATTCTTTCAAAGTTTAATTTGAAATTATCCTTATCGATATTTGATTTAAAAACATGGACTTCACTAAGGTTGTGATCACTTAAACATCTAACAATTTTTTCTATGTATTTTGGTTCGACCTTACAGCCTACATAAATTGACTTAATATTCTCTAGAGGTGCTTTTTCAAAACAAAGCACATCCTTGTGACTTAAATCAGCATTGGTATGCTCGGGAATAAGATATTTTTGATCAATATAGTTACTCTGGTCTGCAACATTACATCCAATACTATCCAAATATTGCTTACTAGCCACTTGTACCGGAGTACTTGATAATTTTACAATTAGCCTATGCTCTTTCTCGTAAGACCATTCATCTGATTTGTACAGATAAGGATCATTGAAATCCATAAATTCGGTGTTTCTTTCCTTGCGATACCTTACTCGGTGAAGCGCTTTAAACCATTCATGATTACCATCAAATCCAACTACAATGCCTGAATGGTTATCAGCATAATGAGCCCACATCAACAAATTGTCGTGTGTTTCACTAAAACTAATAATTCCATGTTCTTTAAATACATCAAGCCCAAAATCATTCTCATAGCTATCTTTC
The DNA here is from genome assembly GCF_015767675.1 of Vibrio navarrensis. Taxonomy (NCBI): domain Bacteria; kingdom Pseudomonadati; phylum Pseudomonadota; class Gammaproteobacteria; order Vibrionales; family Vibrionaceae; genus Vibrio; species Vibrio navarrensis. The sequence continues at coordinate 122,200 of NZ_CP065219.1, forward strand.
AAATATTGCTCTTTGAGAACAGAAAACTCCCCATCTCCGCAGAAAGACAGCTTTTCAAAAAACTGTTCCCAATACCCCATTGATGGTAATGCTTCAAAAGGGTCATTAAGTGATGACTTAGGTGTGCATCTTAGAAGAAAATTCTCAAAAAAATTCATTCTAAGAGGCATGTATTTATATAGTCTATGTTCCATAATCCACCGAATAATATAACGCCGCGTTAAGGGGTGAATGCCGCATAAACCAACCTTCCGCAGACCACTTTCACCACCAAAAATAACCGCATACCAAAAATGCCACGCGGCATGAATCCCTCTTTAACGCTTTGTTATATGCGTTGTTTCAACTACATAAAGACTGCTTCAACTTTGTTTCCATCAGCATCGCGGACAAATGCCGCATAGTAAGTCTCACCGTACTCTAGACGTAAGCCAGGCTTACCTGCACACGAGCCGCCAAGCTCTAATGCAGTAGCATAAAACAGGTCAACAGCTTCTTTACTTGGCGCATTGAAAGCGATGTGAGTTCCGTTACCTGAAGAGGCTCCATTTTCACATGGACAACCTACCCAAAACTCAAAATTCTCACCGTAGGCAGCCGCCACATTTTGGATGTAATGCGAACGTCTTACCGATAATGCGGATAGAACTGAATCGTAAAAAGCCACAGCAGATGCCACATTTGAAACACCAACTGAGACGTGATTTAGAATCATTTTAAGCTCCCTTTTACTCGCAGATTTTGAAAGCATATAACGCCCGGCTAAGGGGTTGACAACGCACCGCCGGACTCAAAAAACACACTGTAAACACTAAACTTCAATTTTGCACTAAAGCCGCCACGCGTTGGCAATCCCTCTTGAGCCGTTTGTTATGCAAATTCAATGAGATAAACTGACTTTACGCGACCAAAAACCACAATTGCAATGGTTGAGTGATTCAAGAATCAACCCAAGCAAGAACTGTGATAAATGAGCCGCCAAAACAAAGTCCACCTTTCAACAACAAACCAAGCTTTTGAATGAAACAAACTCAACGAGCGAAATCTTCAACAAGTACGAAATAATCGATTAACTTGCCCTTTCCGCACTTTACACCCACTAAATTCACAACGCGCCAACGCTAAAAATGATTGAGGCAAACCAAGAATCTTGTCCGTTTTACGGTTTGAATTAACCAAGAATCTGAGGATAAAAAGCTCATTTGCCGACAACACAAAACGAATAGCCGGAGAAATCCCAAAAGATTGAACCCCTAAATTTACCTGAGTTGCATAACGCCGCGTTAAGGGGTGAGTGCCGCCTAAACCAACTTTCCGCAGACCACTTTCACCACCAAAATCACCGCATACCAAAAATGCCACGCGGCACGAATCCCTCTTGAACGCTTTGTTATGCTTAAGCTTCAATGACTTACGTTTTACCAAAACCGAGATTAACTCAGCTTTAACTCACAAACAAAAGCCAAAAACCAAAAAACTGAAATGACTCATAATTTTGAAAATCAGACTTTGAACTTTGGCAGATAAAGCCGAAAAACCTAAGATCAAACTTCTGATTGAGCCAACCGCCCTAGCCTCACGCTTGCCCGAAAATTGATTGAGGCAACGCTCTGAATTTCCAGCGCCAAAGAATAAGTGTCCAGAAAACAGCGCCCACTGAAGCAAACTTGCCGACAAACTCAAAACTAACCAGCCGAGGGAACAAAGAAAAGCCATAAACCACTGATTTTTGGTGATTAAGCATAACGCCAAATTAAGGTGTGAACAACGCTAACCACCCTACCTGAAGCATTGTGCCATAAACACTAAATTGGCTTGAAGTGAAAGCGCCGAGCGTTGTGAATCACTCTTAAATTTATTGTTAGGTGCCTTGGATCCCATTAGCCCCTTAGACAGTGGTATGATACCATCATGCTCACAAGATGAAACACGTTTCGAGAGCGTAAAGTAGTTGACAGTTACGTTAAACAGGGTTCATAATTGCATTGTGAATTGAGCAATAATTTTGAGCAATTCATAGCAGGTGAGTCACTACCATTAAGTGTGAACTTGAAAAACAGGTGAGTCACTACCATTAAGTGTGAACTTGAAAAACAGGTGAGTCACTACCATTAAGTGTGAACTTGAAAAACAGGTGAGTCACTACCATTAAGTGTGAACTTGAAAAACATAAAAGACCCTGCTTTCGAGCAGGGTTTTTTACTATTGGCTATAGGATAATAATAACGATGAAATTCTACACTGTGACAGACGACTATATTCAACACCTCAAAAAGATAGATAACCACGTCCCTGACAATTATTCAGAGACTCGTGCCTATGTTGGTATCGTTTTACAGGTTAATGGAGTTAAGTACCTTGCTCCGTTGACTTCATACAAAGAAAAACAAGATAAAATTAAGAATAGTACACCTACAATCTTCAAGCTCCATGAAGAAGGTAATCCCGACAATAAATTGGGGATGATCCAACTTAATAACATGATTCCTGTAACTGACAGTGTGATCAGTGAGCTAGATGTCGATGCTCAAGATGAACCTTATAAACAAATGCTTCAGCGTCAAATAAAATTCATCAAGAAAAACAGCGAAAAAATCACTTCCCGAGCAGAAAAGCTCCGCAAGCTAGTTGTTGAGAACCAGCATGTTCATTTTTCAAAAGTTTCTTGTAAGTTTAAAGAATTAGAAGACGCACTATCTTCGTACTCCGCCCCTACCCCTCAAGCAGCTTCAACTGACCAACTTGCTGCTTTAGCCGCCAAGTTCAAGTAAAGTCCTAGACAAAAAGTTACAAAAAAAATTGAAGCGTATATTCAATCATATTGAGAAGCGCTTCAATTGCATCAAGCAGGATTGTCGTACACACTGGGCACCTAACGCCGCATTAAGTGGTGAGCAACGCTAAACACCAATGCTTCGACAAACCACTTAAAACGCAAAAACTGAATTTACACTAAAGCCGCCAAGCGTTGCGAATCCGTCTTAAATGCTTTGTTATGCAAATTCAATAAGATAAACCAGAAGTTACACCAAATTTGATTAAGAAAACAATCAAAATATTGGTTAAGTGAATCAAGAATCAACCAAAGCCTGAACCGTGATAAATAAGCCGCAAAACAAAGTCCACCTTTCAACGACAAACCAAGCTTTTGAATGAAACAAAATCACCGAGCAAGACTTTCAGCAAATGCGAAATGACCGATTAACTTGCCCTTTCCACACTTTGCACCCGCTAAACTGACAACGCCCCAACGCTAAAACTGATTGAGGCAAACCAAGAAACTTGCCTGTTTTACGGTTTGAGTTAACCAAGAATTTGAGGGTAAAAATGCTCATTTGCCGACAATACAAAACGAATGGCCGTAGAAATCCCAAAAGATTGAACCCCTAAATTTACCTGAGTTGCATAACGCCCAATTAAGTGGTGAACAACGCACTGGCCAAGCCGCTGCATTACACCATAACCACTTTACCTGACGCACAGTAAAACTGCCACGCGTTGAGAATCCACTTAAATTGTTTGTTATGTTTATTCTGGCATGGACTCAATATATTGCTTTGTTAGCACATCACTAACTATCCAGTTACTAACAAGTTTTATCAGAACCTTAAGGTCATTAATGTCTCGAGATGCCCATTTACGAACATAGTGCGTTTCATCATTTCCGAGCCAAGTTGCTCTTTTAGCACAAGCCAATACATTGGCATCTTTTACAAATGATGTAATACAATTCATGAGCTGTACTTTTTGAATTGATTCGCACTTATCTGGATTAGTATGGATACAATAATCTTTAATTAAGTGTTCTAAAGCTTTCCTGTAGCCAACACCACAAACCTGATTTAACCCCAAGTTTTCAGCATGGGTTGCTTGGCTGAATATTTCGACAAACAACGGAGATATTTTTTCTACTTCTTCGTGTTGTTCGACTGGCTTTAAACCTGCTGGCACAACTTCCGAAAGACTATAAAAACCATTAACGAAGCCTTCCTTTTCTGATTTCATAGAATATCGAGCTATTATTAGCCTCTTACACCTTTGAGCTGGACACTGAAGAACCCACTCAAATTCAGTCGCCATCATGTGTGTGAAATCTTGAATCCAGTTCACTAAGCCTGTATCCACGGGTTCGATTTGTGCACCACATTCTGAACATGATGATACGAACTCATTGATTTGAACAGACTGATTACCAATATTGACTTGATGTATCATACTTCTCAATTTCCTCGATAAACATAACGCCCAATTAAGTGGTGAACAACGCACTGACCAAGTCGCTGCATTGCACCGTAAAACACTTTACTCAACGCATAGTAAAACTGCCACGCGTTGAGAATCCACTTGAATTGCTTGTTATGTGAATTTTACCGTGAATTCAAAGTAAACCACCGTGGAAATGAAGAGATTTGAATAAGTTACGTACAAAAACGATGCTGACCAAAACCTAAATTTCACAGCGATCTTAGCCGAAGAAAACCACTTACAGAATCAACAACAAAGAAAGCGCCCTTTCAGCAACCGCTAAACTTTTTGCTTCACCAGACTTTCAGTGCTGAATGTCAGCAAGCAAATCAGTCAAAAATGCATTTCAATTGAAGCGATTTGAAACCGATAAAACTCAACACAAACCAGATCCAAAACTCAATTGAGGCAACCCAAGAACCTTGAAAACGATCAATCTCAGATTATTCAAGAATCCATTTCGACCAAGCCAACTTGCCGAAAATACAGAACGAATTCTCAATGAAATCGTAGAATTAACCTCAAAAACCCATCAAACACATAACGCTTATTAGACGACAAATTGTCGTCTTCCATCTTTCCATAATGCATTCATTTTCATATTAAATAAACCAAAAATCAATACGTTATGCCACATAAAGGAAAGTTAGACCGCAAGATGTCGCCTAGTAACGGGAATGATGAGTTATCAACTCAATCGAATTATTTTTAGTAGGGGTAAACGCACGTCCCCTGAATTGTGTAGAATATTTAATCTAAATGATTTTGGGGCAGAAGCTAGCCACCTTCCCTAGAGTTGAATAACTTTATATGCCCTAAGCTGAGGGATCCCCTCATAATTTCCCCAAAGCGTAACCATGTTTGAATAGATTTTGAGCAAGCAGGGTTGCAGCCACGAGTAAGTCTTCCCTTGTTATTGTGTAGTCAGAATGCCGCAAAACTTCCATGCCTAAGCGCACTGTTGAGAGTACGTTTCGATTTCTGACTGTGTTAGCTTGGAAGTGCTTGTCCCAACCTTGTTTCTGAGCATGAACGCCCGCAAGCCAACATGTTAGTTGAAGCATCAGGGCGATTAGCAGCATGATATCAAAGCGCTCTGAGCTGCTCGTTCGGCTATGACGCAGCCCCAGACCGTAGGCAGGACTTTTCAAATCTCGGAAGGTCTCTTCAATCTGCATTCGCTTCGAATAGATATTAACAAGTTGTTTGGGTGTTCGAATTTCAACCGGTAAGTTAGTTGCTAGAACCCATGGCTCCTTTGCCGACGCTGAGTAGATTTTAGGTGACGGGTGATTACAATGAGTCCGTGTCGAGCGCTGATTTTTTCGGCCTTTAGGGCGAGATTTATGTAATAGAATTTGGCATGAGATTGGATTGCTTTTAGTCAGCCTCTTATAGCCTAAAGTCTTTGCGTGACTTGATGATATATCGTGTAAGCTGCTGATAGGTTTCCAGTTTCCCGCTCCTAGGTCTGCATATTGTACTTTTCCTCTTACTCGACTTAACCAGTACCAACCCAGCTTCTCAACGGATTTATACCATGGCACTTTAAAGCCAGCATCACTGACAATGAGCAGTGTGGTGTTACTCGGTAGAATGCTTGCAAGGTCGGCTAGAAATTGGTCATGAGCTTTCTTTGAACATTGCTCTGAAAGCGGGAACGCTTTCTCATAAAGAGTAACAGAACGACCGTGTAGTGCGACTGAAGCTCGCAATACCATAAGCCGTTTTTGCTCACGAATATCAGACCAGTCAACAAGTACAATAGGCATCGTATTGCCCGAACAGATAAGCTAGCATGCCAACGGTATACAGCGAGTCGCTCTTTGTGGAGGTGACGATTACCTAACAATCGGTCGATTCGTTTGATGTTATGTTTTGTTCTCGCTTTGGTGGGCAGGTTGCGGCCAAGTTCGGTAAGAGTAAGAGTTTTACAGTCAAGTAATGCGTGGCAAGCCAACGTTAAGCTGTTGAGTCGTTTTAAGTGTAATTCGGGGCAGAATTGGTAAAGAGAGTCGTGTAAAATATCGAGTTCGCACATCTTGTTGTCTGATTATTGATTATTGATTTTTGGCGAAACCATTTGATCATATGACAAGATGTGTATCTACCTTAAATTGATGATTTTTATCAAAATCATTAGGGGATTCCTCAGTGCCCTAAGTGGCTTTACGTGAATCTTAATTCGGGTGCACGACGATATGCGCTTGGTGTGAACTGGCATTCCACTCCTTCATTTCAGCAACGAAAAGTCCGTGCTGATTTATTGAATCGATAAGTTCTGGCGCGCGTTCCAGCTGAATCAGCATCGATAGCGGGGCAACTTGGTTGTGCTCATGGTCAAAACCATGTTCTATTTGCTCTTCAAGCATATAGAGGATCCCTGTCTCGGCTTCGCTACCTTCCTCAAACAAACGGGATTCAATCCCTTCCACATCGTAGAGGTGTATCAGTAGGTTATGTTATAGAGCTTTTCGGCTCCGGCGAGTTTTGTGCGATTGGGTTGCGAATTTAAATCGTACAATCTCATCTCTAGATTCCCTCCTGGTCTTCTGGCTACATTGAGCATGAGCTTAATGTCTTTCTTGATATTCGATAGCGCTTTGTTATTCAGTTTCGGCTTTAGGTAGCGGATCAAAATGTCGTTACGAGTCGAAACCGGTACGTGACGAGTGGTTTCTGATACTTTGCTAAGTAAGTGAAGCAAGGCGTGTGTCTGTAGTGGTCAACTAAAATTGGCCACGGTTTTAGAGTTTTCCCAATATAATCGTTCTGATTCATTGGGAGTTAGACCACCGTTATACTGATGTGGCCTGAGTTGGCAGTAATATCCGATAATGTAGCGGGTGATTTCTTGTTGAGCCTCAGCGAAGCTACGATAACCCACAGTTGGCACCCATTCCGTCTTCAGACTTCTAAAGAAGCGCTCTATCGGCGCATTATCCCAACAGTTTCCTCGGCGAGATAAACTCTGTTTTATTTGAAAGCGCGTAAGCGCATCATAAACCCCGCATTCTAATCACCTAGCCCGAATAATAAGATCAAACCTCCAACCCAAAGGAGATTTGAAATGGCCAAACGACGCACTAACCAAGAATGGCGAACCCTGTTCGAACACTATGAATCCAGCCAACTATCACAACGATTATTCTGTGAACGTAACGGACTGAGCCTCTCCACTTTTTACGCTAAGCGCCAACAGTTAAAGCACATCGAAAAACCGAACACGGTTGGCTTTGTTAAAGCAGAAGTCGTTGAAAAGACCACAAAGTATCAAGCCACTCACGTTGTCGTTGCCAATATGACGCTGCTCGTCAATGATCTAGAGCTGCGCATTCCACAAGGCACGACAGCGGCCTATCTAGCAGAGCTCATCGGTGCGCTATCATGAAACGCATGCTCAGCGCACCAGAGATTTATCTGCATCGTGAAAGTGTCGATTTTAGAAAGTCCATCAATGGCCTCGCTGCGATTATCGAAAATGACACCGACTTGCCCTTGGGCAGCGGCGCACTGTTCCTGTTCACCAACAAACAGCGCGACAAAATCAAAGTGCTGTACTGGGATAAAACAGGCTTTGCTCTTTGGTACAAGCGCCTTGAAAAAGCCAAGTACAAGTGGCCATCAAAAGAGCAAAATGAGGTGTTTATCCTAACTCAATTCGAGCTTGATAGACTGCTTTCTGGCTTCACGATTATCGGCCATAAACCCGTTAGAATAAACGATTTTACAATGACTTAAGCGATAATAAAGTCTTATCCACCAAGCATTAACGGCATGATTTTAGTATCATCAATGCCATGAAAAAGACGCCAAATATCAACCCAGAAAGCCAAGATGTTGCCGAGCTACAAGCGATGGTGAAAGCACTGTTGGCGTCAGAAAACCAATTGAAACAAGAGCGCCAATCGCTGCTTGAACAACTCAAACTTGCCTTCGACCGTCAGTTCGCTAAACGCTCGGAGGCGTTAAAGCCTTACAATGAATCACAAGGTGACCTCTTCAACGAAGCGGAGTGTGAAGCTGCTAAAGAAGAAGCGGTTGACGTTGTCACAACGACCATCACAACGAAGAAACGTGGTAAACGTCAGCCACTGCCAAAGAGCTTGCCTCGTGAGGTTATCGAACTTGATTTAGACGACGATGAAAAGCAGTGTGCTTGCTGCCAACATAGTCTGCATAAAATCGGTGAAGACCGTAGCGAGAAACTTGAGTTCACACCTGCGGTACTTAAAGTGTTGGAATATGTTCGTCCTAAATATGATTGCCGCCAATGCGAGCAAAATCAGGACAACAGCCGCATTGTTCAAAAGCCAGCGCCGCAAAGCATTATCCCTAAGAGCTTCGCCACAGAAAGCTTGTTGGCCAATATCATCCTCGGCAAATACCAATATGCGATGCCACTTTACCGTCAAGAATCCCTGTTTACCCAGTCGGGTATCGAACTCTCACGCACCACCATGGCAAGGTGGGTTATCCAAGTCAGTGAGAAGTTCGCTCCACTTTACGCGGCCTTAAAAACGCACCTACTCGAGCAAATAGTGGTTCAGGCGGATGAAACGCCGCTCAATGTCCTCAAGGAAGACAAGCAATGTTATATGTGGCTTTACTGCTCAGGCGCGGACTCGCCCGATGCCGCACTCCCTAATGTGAGAAATATCGTCTTGTATGACTATCAAAACAGTCGCGCGAGGTCGTGCCCTGTTGCCTTCTTGGGCGACTATGATGGTTATCTGCAAACCGATGGCTATGGTGCTTATGATGGGCTTCATCTCGTCACCAATGTCGGTTGCTTCGCGCATGCTCGGCGCAAGTTCATGGAGGCGAAAAAGCTTCAAGGCAAAGGTAAGTCAGGCAAAGCGGATAAAGCGCTGGCCAAAATCCAGAAGCTTTATGGGATAGAATCACGCTTAAAAGGTGCCAGTGCCGAAAAACGGAAAGCAGAGCGCCAAGAGCATGCTAAGCCGATACTGGATGAGCTTTATGAATGGATGACAACTCAGAAAGTGCTTGAGTCTAGCCCGCTGGGTAAAGCGATAAAATACACGCTCGGCCAATGGCCGAAGCTCACCCGCTATATCGATGACGGTCACTTATCGATAGACAACAACCGAGCTGAACGCGCAATAAAACCGCTGGTTATTGGGAGAAAGAACTGGCTCTTCTCGACCAATCCCAATGGAGCCGAAGCGAGCGCGATGCTTTACAGTATCGTCGAGACAGCGAAAGCCAACGGCCTTATCCTTTACCCGTCATTCCGCACCTAATTATCCAATAAATCATGTGACTTTCATCACATAACGATTGATTGGGCCATCCAATAGTGGCTACCCAAGTCGGTTTCTGATAACAATACTTGGTTAAACTATCTCTCACTACTATCAGGAGGTTAAGCGTGACTCGTCATCAAAAATTACATGCCTCTCTGCTAGAGTCTCAAAAGCAGCAAGATTTCGTAATTGTCACGAACGTGTTGGTATCTTCGGCGAAATAAATTCTAAAAATAGCTGCGGAATCTCGGCTTTACGACTACATGGTCAAGTGCATGAAAGAGCTAGCGAAAGCGGAACCTGACATCGATGCACTCCTGCCTTGGAACTTCAAACACTAACAATATCGCCCCGTGAGTTCATGGGGCGGATACTTTTCATCTGGTGCAAGAAGAGAATTCAAAATGCCAGCAGATGCACCTCCCGCAACAAAATGAGTAATCTTACGATTGGTCATTATTAAACTCACTTTGAGCATCAGCATATCGTCTCTGTATTCTCATTCATCGCTCCTAGTCAGCTACCAACTTATCGAGATCCAAAACCTTAGAATTCATCACTAGAACCACGCTATTGTGTCTACTCCACGATTAGACGAACAAACATACGTAGGGAGACAATATTTACCACTTTTTATCAAGGTCTTCTGCATACAGCAGTATTGCTCTTTGGTATTCTTTTATTGACTGATTGTCAGTTGTCGATACCAACAAATGAAGAAGCAAAGCGGTTGCCTCCTTATGTCTACCTAGGTTATATAAACACATCGCATAAAAAGGCTGAGTTTCTAAATTACTTGGGAACTCGGTAATCGTTTGTTGAAAGTAGTCCAGCGCATCTTCATAACAACCGAGGCTTCTGTAAGTACTCGCTAAACCAAACAATGCATCAAATCGCTCGTTAGGTGAAAGCGGACCCTTTAATGCTAACCGGTAATGTTCTATAGCTTGTTGTTCCTTGCCTTCGTTATCGTAGGACCAAGCAATATTCAAATGCGCGGAAGCCGCATAGAAAGAATTCGCTAACACCGTGCGCAATAACTGACGAGACTCTTTATGGCTCCCTCTTTTTCTAAGCAAGATAGCTTCATTTATTCTTGTTCTCATACGTGTATTACCTTTCATTAATTATGTTACAATTTCAAAAACGCAGACCGCCTTATCTTAATTTAGGCATCAACTAACCAAACAAGTAGCAAGGTTATGTACATTAGATTTATTGCAAGCAAAAATGAAGAAAAGCATTTGCAGCATACTCATGGCATCATTACACAGGCGAAAATAATGCTCGATGAAGAACTAATACTTCATGAATATCATAGAGAGCATATCGAAAAAATATTTTCTCAACTCAATTCATCTTTACCTTGCCCACCATTTGAAGAAAAATCATGGCCACGAAATGCAATTTCTTGGTTTTTAGACTCTAGTACCCAATACATATCGATCATGTACGAATTAAAGTACATATTAGAAGAATATGATATCAAGGTCTCAGTATTACAATATTCGAATGTAGGTACGATTTTATATAGAGATGATTTTCAAGTGGTGGCTAAGTCTAACTTACTATAGCCCCCAACATTCACATCCAGAATGAAGTTAATTATTGCGATGCGCATACGTTAAAATGAGAACTGCAACCCAAGCTCATAGCTCACTTCTGCTTTCTCACGCTCTGCGTATTCTAAATTTGCGACTAAGCCAAACACTGAGCCAAATTGAAAGACATTATTCCACTTAAACTCATCTCTTGCTAGATCTAAGAAATCATGCTGATAGGAAACTCCCATCAACCAATGATTAGCTATTTGTTTTCTAACCATCGCTTGACAGTATGTTCCACGCTCGGAATATGGTGAACTGTAATCACTATCAGCACGATAGTTTACTGCTCCACAGGATAAAGAGCTTGCCATTGCCCCTCCCAAACGCCCAATGAGTCCTCCGCCGGCTTGCCAACTGTCTACCTCCGAACTAAATCGAGTGAGAAAATCTGCTTTTCCTTCGATGAATACGTAGTCGAAAACTTGAGCACTGACATCTAAGTATAACCCTCCCATCGTCTTATTCTCTGTATTGTCATACTTATCGTTAAGGTAAGGTTTTAACGCTCCCGACTTAAAACTAGCTCCTTTATAACCAAATCCTATGTGAGAAAAATTATCAACAATCTCACTTGATGCAAAGCTTGAACACGAAACGAACAACATCAGAGGAACAACTTTAGTTATCATAATACGATACCTTGTAGCACTTTTTGAAATAAACACTTATTACGCAAGTTGCATATTAACAACAATGCAATAAAATAAATCATAACAAATCAATATGTTACACCCGATAAATTTAAACGCAAACTATGCGATGCGTTCACATTTCCATCGTTGTCTTAAAGCATGTTTAATCCAGTGCCAATCCTATCTAGGCTGTCATACCAATTCAAAACATGGCTAGTCAGCATTTCCTCTGTGAAAACGTTACTCGTAGACAGCAGCCACTTCAACGTCCCATAGACGATATAGTCTGAATACATAGGCGCCTCGCCCGATAAATATCGTGTCTTAGCTAAATAAGATTCCAGTACTCTCATTTTTTTGAGTAAGTCGGCCTTTGCTAACTCTTGGTTGTTGCTTTGTACATTTTCTAAGCTGTCCTGGAAGTATTTCTCTCTAGAGGAACGAAAGTAAGCTTTATCGCGTTCTTTAAGCTTGCAGTAAATGTCGAAGATGGCAATTTTGGCGATGTCCGAATGTAATGATGCTGCCCACTCATGGAAAAAAAGTGCCATTAAACGCCCTTTTTCACCGCCAAATAGTGAAGGTGATTCCGGGTAGTGGACCTCAAGATAATCAGCGATGTTAAACGAATCAGAGAGCACCGTTTCACCATCTTTGATGGCGGGGAGTGTAGAAAACTGCGCCTTAAACTGAGCCTGAATGTCGACAAAAGATAGGTCTGAGGTATCAAAGGCGATATTTTTGTGTATCAAGCACATTTTCGTTCGCCAACAATAAGGACTGAATTTTAATTCATCGTCCCCACACAGTTCGTAAAAAGTGATCATAGGAGTCTTACTCCGAGAGTTGCTAAATAGGTCTAATGGTTGTGCTGGGCACAGTATGTTCAATCTTGGTCGCGGTTCTCAGTCGAGATTAAGTGGGTTCTTTAATCGCTAGAATACCTGCGGCTCCCAGCAGTAAAACACCACTTCCTCTGGTCACAGCGGCAAGAGATAGCCGGCTCGCATCAACAATCCGTCTGGCCGAAAACGCATAAAGCATCACTAAACTGAAATCAAGCAACGCCATGGTTGGGCACATCACGAATAGTTGAGGGAATACGGGCAAGTCGGGGTTGATGAATTGCGGGAAAAAAGCCGAGAAGAATAGGATGGCTTTGGGATTGCCAGCCGCGACTAAAAAGCCAGAGTAAAACAACTTTTTGTTTGAGGCCTGTAAATCTGATTCGTTGAGGTTTAAGTACTCAACTTGTGCCGGTTTAGCGAGGAGCATTTTTAGCCCCATGTAAACCAAGGTGATCACACCAAAGACTTTGATGACAGTAAATGCCATTACCGAATTGGCAAGAATGGCACCTAAACCCAAGGCGACTAACACCATTTGAATAAAGTTAGCTGAGATGTCCCCAAGGGCGGTATAAAGCACGCGTTTATGCCCATACTTCAGTGCATGTGCAATACCTAAAAATATGCTAGGCCCCGGTGTCGCGGTAAGAATGAGCGATGCCGCGACAAAGCCGAGCCAAAGGTTAAAATCCATTTTCTATCCGTAATTTTCCGTTAAACACTTCAAAAAATCGCCACTGACACACTATCATACCAGCGATTACTCCAACCACATATTGACCAAAGACATGACACCCATATTGTTGGTTTCGGTGCCATACAAATTGTCCGCGCGAGTGATGGTGAAATGATTGCGCCACAGAGGACAATAATAATAGTTCTGGATAAGCCAATCCTCCGCTCGATACAGCTTGTGCAGAAACTCCTCACTGTCGTTACTTTCCTGCATGAGCATATCAATAAAGGTTAATAGGCTTTGTTTTCCTCGTTCAGACAAACATAGACTAAACACATTGCCACAAAGTAGCCATTCGTAATACTGGAACGTCAGGTCGTCGCCAAATACGTAACAGTCGTAGGAGACATCAACAGCCACATCTTGAGACTGTCCTTGAAGACATACCTGCCAAATAACCCCTTTTTGAGACAACGCATCAAGCAAAGGTTGCAACTCCCTCATATGACTGTCTATCACTTCAATGACCACCGGACGAGATGGCAGTTTCATGTCGTGATTGAACAAGTGAAACCCCTTATCTTGATGGCAATCCATCACGCTGTTCGCTGCTCTTTTTTGGCTATCAAGTGTAAAGCGGCGGCTATGATGAACAAGCCAAGCTCTTTCTTGAGCGGACAAGGCGTTTGCATGATGATGAAACTGCAAAACAGTACACCCACTGCGATCGACTTTTTGTGGTTGAGCGGGTTGAGATTCGCAATAGAGCAGTTCTGCCACGTGCATAGGCGTTTGAGGTCGGGCATCGCTACACCAAAACTCTACTCGTTCAATATGGCCACCAAAGCCAAAATAGTGGTTGTTACGAACCAAACTCCAATACTGTTTTTCCAGACTTTCGACCCGATATGCTCCACATCCGATAGGTTTTGATGCCTGATAATCAAAAATCGCACTGTGCGAATCGGCTAATAAATGAAGCAAAACGGGGTCAGATTGACGCATAGAGAAAATGACCCACTGCTTATCTATGTCAATTCGCTCGACATGGCGAAATAGAATTTGATATGGGTGCGGCGTGTTGAGACGCATCTCGATATTTTTTTTGACCAGCTCCGGTGTCAGCGCTTCTCCATTGTGCATCATGATGTCATTACGGATGCGAAGACGAATTTGCTTGTCACTGTAATGAAATTGGTGTGCGATGTGAGGCGCAATATCATTTTGAACGGGGTCATAACGCACTAAGGTGTCGAACACGCTTTCGATCAATAAAATAGAACGAGCGGACTGTGCCAAATGTGGACGCCATTCAGGCAGCATATATGGCACTAAATACATTAAAGTGTTCTGCTTTTTCAGCTCCTGTTGTGCGTCCCCTAACCAGAGAGGCAAATGATCTTGAAATAGGCGGACTTCGCCAAATTGAGTGGCTAGCCGAAATGCATGGTTCATTCTGCCAGATCGAGCCATTTGCTCTAACTGAGTCAGCAGTGAGGCCTCAAAGCTTTTAAGTAGTGTCAGTTTAGAGCGGTGGCCACGTCCCTGACCCGACGCCCAATGGATAAGCCCAAAGCTTTCAAATGAAGCCATTAACTTGCTCACGTACCTTTCTGAACAGACCAAAACTTCAGCAAGGGAAGCAATATCAACATCATAAGTTTCATTGCGAGAAAAATGTTTCTCGAGTTGCTTTAAGCGTTGTAGATGACTCGTAGACAACAACTGAGAACCTACCATGTCAACCTCAAAAATATGTTCATTAGATACGAAGGCTTACTCTGACACTTGACGACATAACGCAAAATTGTTCTTTTTGTCATCTCACAGTCCGAGGTTAATATAGGTGGACTAGCTGACCAACTAAGAAGCCCATCAAGAAAACTATACCAGATAAGCGCGGACGGCTTTGAGTTTGTATCACTGTCATCGTTTGAGGTTGTTCTGGTAAGTACTGTTTCGCATTTAAAGTATAGAAGGTGTAGTCTAATGGATTCATGGTATTACTCGCACAGCAAAGGTTTATCTCGCTATTATTAGCGAACAACCCCGAAGTAATAACGATCTCTTTACTGTGAACAGTTCACCTTTTAATTAATAATAAAACCAACTAATTCAACAAACATGTAGAGGCAGATCAATCCCAGTCACATTCTGCATCAAACGGCCCCTAATGCAGATGAGCTAGCTTTACTTGATCAGGATGAAGGCATAGTAAAAGAGATAGTCACTAACTGCCCACTAGGGCGATACACCTCAATATACCGTTAAATTATATAAAAAATATTAATATAAGAAATTCATATAAACGAATTTTCTTTTAGTTATATTGAAACTCTGATGTACCACTAAATGTACCAACAACAAAAACACAAACAGAATAAAATTAACAATTACAACACCTTATCTTTAAAAGTTGAGTCTGGGAGGGTACAGTAAGTATGTTTGCCATTGCTGATATGGCGTTTTGACATGGATAATCTTATCATATACGATAAGTTCAAATAACTATAATAATAAACGTAGGAACACAACGATGAGTTGGAATATTGAACTGTATGATGGGGTCGAAGAAGCTATTTTAGATATGCCGCCTAAGATGCAAGCAAGAATGTTAAAGCTGCTTGAACTTATGGAAGAACATGGGGCAAATCTTGGAGAACCCCACACCAAAGCAATGGGTGATGGACTGTTTGAGATTCGAGCGAAATCTCAAGAGGGTATTGGTCGTGGCCTGTTCTGTTATCTAGAAGGTAAAAATATCAACGTGCTTCATGCTTTTGTTAAAAAGAGCCAGAAAACCCCTAAGAAAGACATTAAGTTAGCCAGAGTAAGAATGAAAGAGGTTAAAAATGAGTAGCTTACAATCTCTACAGAAAAAAGCGTTATCGAATCCCAAAGTGAAAGCAGAGTATGACGCACTTGAGCCTGAGTTTAAGTTTATCAATACTCTCCTTTCTATGCGTGAGTCTGCGGGGCTAACCCAACAAGAAGTAGCAGAGCGCATGGGTACTAAAGAGTCTAATGTTTCTAGGCTCGAAAAGGGGACTGGAAACCCCACGATTAAAACACTAATGAAATACGCTAAGGCGTGTGGGTGCCAATTAGACTTTGGTTTCACACACGTTTAGACGTTATGTCAAATCTCCTAACCTAAGAGGCCGTTGTTATCGCAGCGGCCTTTTTTGTCTCGTTGGCTTCGAATTCGCTCACTAAGTTTCGTAAAAATATTTTACAAAACAGATTGAATTGGTAAAATATATTGACTAAAATGGATTTGATGGTAAAGCATTTTTACCAATATGTTTGAGGGGGATCAATGAGCTTTGTACCAGATTACAAGCTCTCAGAGCTAAGTAAAATGGCAGGGTTTGACACGGTGGATGAGTTAGCTAAGTACGCATGTACGACACGCCAGAACTTAGACAACTGGAACAAAACTGAATCGAAACAGGGTTTTCTAAGAGTCGTCATTATGGGCGCTAAGGTGATGAAAGCCCAAGAGATTAGAAGTGGACCCCAATGGTTGGACACATAAGCTCATTTCTTAAGTGGTTGACCCAGCTCATGCTGCGTATCTTTGCCTACCGAAGTAGGCCTCATCAGGAGTGAGGTTATTGAGTCCTTGATGGTTACGCTCTTCATTATAAAACACCATGTAGTTGCCGATTTCAAGCTCGGCTTCACGGGGCGTGGTATAAGCCTTTAAGTAAACCTCCTCATATTTCAGGCTTCGCCATAATCGCTCAATGAAAACATTGTCAACCCAGCGGCCTTTCCCGTCCATGCTTATACGTATGTCATGTTCAATTAACTTCTGTGTGAACTCTGTGCTGGTAAACTGGCTGCCTTGATCTGAGTTAAAGATATCAGGTGGCCCATAATGCTTCAGCGCTTCCTCAAGCGCTTCGATACAAAAACTCGTGTCCATGGTGTTGGATAGTCGCCAAGCCAGCACTTTGCGGCTATACCAGTCGATAATAGCAACGAGGTACAGGAACCCCTTCGCCATTGGGATGTACGTGATATCAATCGCCCAAGCTTGGTTTGGGTAAGTGACTTCGATATCACGCAACAGGTAGGGATACACCTTGTGTGCTTTGTTCGCCAGCGTCGTTTTGGGCTTGGGGTAAATCGCCCCAATCCCCATATCGCGCATGAGTCGAACAACACGCTTACGATTAACGCTATGACCCTTCTTAGCCAGCTCAGTTCGAATGCGCCGACTGCCCATAAACGGATACTGAAGATGAATTTCGTCAATCATACGGCGCAACGCAATCTCCTCAGCAGAGAGTCCTATGGGTTGATAGTAAGCGGTAGAGCGAGCAATATTGAGCAGCTCACACTGGCGCTTTATCGGCAATGGGGTGGATTTAACCAGCGAACTCTTTCGCTGGGCTCGGTCTAACGACCGAGCACTTTGGCCAAAAAATCATTTTCCATGGTCAATTGACCGATCTTGGCGTGAAGTTTGTCCACTTCTTCGGAATTCTCTTTTCCTGTGTGATTTTCGGTGGCAAAAATCATGGCTGCGTTTTCAAGCAGCTCCTTTTTCCATGTCGAGATTTGGTTAGCGTGCAGGTTGTATTTCTGAGCTAACTCAGCGACGGTTTTATCGCCTTTAGCGGCATCGAGTGCCACCTTAGCTTTAAACTCAGGAGAGTGGTTTCTACGTTTTCTAGTCATAATCTGTCCCTGTATTGTTGGGTACTATCAAAACAGATCGACCACTTAAAGTCATGTCCGAAAATCGGGGGCCACTTCTATTAAACGCCAAGCCGTGCGGGGCTAACCGGAGCGAAAATCGTTCTCTTACCTAACACAATATCTAGTATCGGTCGCAACTGCTGCAACCACTAAATATAGGAAAAATATACATGCCAAGAACCATTGAGTACCTAGGTGAAGAAACCGAAATTTCCGACTACCTGCCTGAGCACTATCCAGAGAACCAAACGTGCGAAGTGGTGCAAGGTATCTTTATTAATCCGAAATTGCGTAGTGATTTCAATTACACGCCAAATGATGAAAGAGAAACCTTGGAAACTGAGCATTGGTATGGGCGGCCATACATAGAAACCGATGAATACAGTCCAGAAACTTACTCTGAGTTTGTAGTCCGAATGGCCAGTTACGATGTTCACTATAAGCCAGAATCAGAGCATGAGTTCAATGAGCGAACCCAAAAACTTAAAGAGTCATGGTTTAAAGCTTACCCTACGGGTATCCGCTATGAGGTTCGCTGTCTCACTGGCGGTGCATGGGATCGCTCAAGTTCTCTAGGTATGTTTGGTTCGCTTGAGGAAGCGATTGAGAAAGCGACCAGCGAAATAAGACTATTCTGATATCTGTAGAAAGTAAGGAGGATTTGTATATCGATGGTGATAAGTAAGTTTTGACTCACGCGGAAGCAAAAATTGATGTTAACAACGAGCGAAACTGAGCAAATCATCAACCTAATATTACCTGAACTCTGGATAAGAAACTGAGCTGGCAGAGGAACTAATTGCTCGTTCCCCGATCTGATCATTCGACCAAAAGGAACAGATACCTCCAAGGAACGAGCATGGACAAATTAATTGAAACCTTCTGTGATGTCGATGATTTCTGTCAGTTGTTTATTGAGCAGTGGCAACAGCAACTCATCGAAATCGGTGAACTCAAGCGCCGTAGGGCCTGTAAGCTATCTCCAGCTGAGATAATGACCATCCTTATTCACTTTCACCAATCCCACTATCGAGATTTCAAGAGCTACTATTTGCTCTATGTGTGCCGTAATCTGACCAAATACTTTCCAAACCTTTTAAGTTACACGAGATTCCTTGGTATGACGGCTAGCGTAGTCGTGCCAATGTGCAGTTATCTGACATCAAAGCTAGGTAAGCCTACGGGTATCCAGTTTGTAGGCTCGACCAAGATTGAGGTTTGCCACATCATTCGAGCCAAAAGAAATAAAGTGTTTGAAGGTGTTGCCTGCCATGGAAAGGGGACGATGGGCTGGTCTTTCGGCTTCAAACTTCATCTGATCATCAATCACCTAGGCGAGCTTGTCGCCCTCAAATTGACTAAAGGCAATGAAGATGACAGGAAGCCAGTACCAGAGATGGCTGATGCAATCTGGGGGAAACTGTACGGTGATAAAGGCTATATCAGCAAAGCTTTAACAGGTGAGCTTCTGGATAAGGGCGTTGAACTCATTACCACGGTTCGTAAGAACATGAAGAAGAAATTTATCTCTTTATGGGACCGAGCGTTACTGAAAAAACGCTTTATTATCGAGACAGTGAATGACCAGTTGAAGAACATTTCGTATATCGAGCATTCTCGCCATCGAAGTATGCATGGTTTTATCCTGAATCTGTTGGGCGGATTAATCGCGTACTGCTTGAGGGATAAAAAGCCCAGTCTAGATCTAACAGCTCAAGAGTTTGAGCTGTTAGAGAGTAATTGCTTAGTTCTGGCTTAACCAGATCTCAGGTTAATATTCAAGGACTCTTGGTCTCACAAACATTGGTAAACGGAACATGAATCGGATTTGGTGGATAGTAATCACGGTTGGTTTTTTAGTCTGGATAAGCACGCAGGAGGCTGGAGCCGGCTGTCGGTTTCTAGGGCTGTGCTGAAATCCTGACGGTTATTCTTGCTGGCCAAACGGGGGTTGCTGTGTCCAACGGATAGAGAAAAAATGGATGCGTCTGAATGTGATTTATCTGCTTTAAAAATCGAGGCTGCAAAGATGCAAGGTCATGAGGCGCTTGTAAATTGTTTACGTGATCTGCAATTAAGTTATGAATCTAGTTTGCAACAAGCCATTCTATTTACCGCCACTAATAATGGTACGGTTGAAGTATTAGAGAGCGGCGTTACTCGGTTAACATTGAGTGATTTTCAGGTTGATTGCTTTCGTCCCTATTCAGACATAGATCGTTTCTATTTTGAGTATTGATAAAATTTGAATCACTTAACCTAGTTACCTTATTTTTGTTTCCCCTCATTTGTTCATGGCTGCTTTTACGCGCTTGACGGTTGAACGCCCTTTACCTGTAAATTCTGCGGTTTGGTTGATAGAGCGTCCACGT
This sequence comes from Vibrio navarrensis, assembly GCF_015767675.1. Classification (NCBI taxonomy): domain Bacteria; kingdom Pseudomonadati; phylum Pseudomonadota; class Gammaproteobacteria; order Vibrionales; family Vibrionaceae; genus Vibrio; species Vibrio navarrensis. Next base: position 142,560 of record NZ_CP065219.1, read on the forward strand.
TCTAAACTGGTGACAATATCAGAGTGCTTTACAAGAAAGTCGTCAGTGCTGACCGTAGTTCCTTTAGGCCGACCAAACTTACCGCTTTCGCGTTGGGTTAGCTTGATGCCACGTTTGGAGGCTGCGAGGCGTTTTTCTTCATATTTCCAACGGCCTGTAACAATGAATCGCTCCGCTTTGTTGAAGGGTTCTAGGTTGTTGGTCAGCTTGGTAAATTCCGCTTTCAATCGCTTCAATGATTTGTCATCAAGTACCAGGTATTCTGTGTGCGACCCAATACTAGCTAAATGATTGTTGTAACGATGAAAAACATACTTTTCAACGTGACCACAATTCGCAACTTTGCGCAAAACAGTGCTTTTTATTACCGCTTTACCAGTGGCTTTTTCTAGATCGAGTACCGTTTCTTTCAAGCGTTCCTCTGGCTCTCTCGATGTTCTCCCAACCTTGTGAATAACGCTGTTATCCTCTAGCTTGTACTCAAACAGATACAGTGATGCTTTGAGAATGGCTTGCTGGCGGTGCGCCTCAATTTCGAGCCAAGCGCGATGCTTTGTGCCGTGTTCGATTGCTTCACGCAAGGTGTGAACGCGCATTTGTAATGTGTTACGCATCCACTGGCTAAACCCTAGTAGTGGTAAGCTGCCAAGGATGGTTCTCGCGGTATCGGTAAAGATGAGGTTATCTGTCCAGTCGTCACGGCTAAACAGTTCTTGTTTGGCTGTACGTGTAAAGCGATGTAATCCAGACTTCCAATGTTGAAACACGTTTGGCGACTTGCTATCCGCTTGATAGCCGTCCTTTAAAGCGTCGATAATCTCTAATGGATAGTTGAGGTGAAAGTGATGCCATGCGGGTATCTGCGGGATCTCATTCATAGACTCGTTACAAGTCTCGCCGTCATGTCTAAAGTGAGCCGCTTTCGTTTTGCCTTTCACCGCAATTAATGGACACTGGCAGAAAGGGCAAGCTAAATCACCCTTGCCTGACTTCTGCGAGTCAATGTGATGAAAGTTGCCTTCTGTATCTTTGCCAAGGCTTAAATATAAAGACATATATCACCATACTTTTTTGAACCTAGTTTGATTGTAGTTTATATGGGTTCAATTAAGTGTGCAAATTTTAACCTTGTTTCTAGCAGTCGCGTTTTCCCCCAAAGCCAGCTAATCCGTCTGATACCATAATCAACACGGCCTAAAGTCGTTGTGTGTGTATTTCTGACTCTACGAGGAAAAGGATGAGATTTACCTCAGAGCATCGTTATGCAAGCGAAGAAAGCCCCGTTCTATCTGGTTAAGTAAATTAGCCAAGCAAATGATTCAAGAGTGGGTTGACTATCGAAAGTCGCACCAATGGGCGACAACGTTTGACGACTCCTACCAACAGCTTAATCCCCTTAGCAAGCTAGTGCTGAATAATCGAGGACGCAGCTACAGTATGAAGCGCAAGACAAGAATCAACCATGAAGGTGAGCAAGTAGATTATCAAGCTTGTGATGTGCTTGAGTTGATGATTAGAAATGTGTATCAACGTGTCGGGTTAAAGGGCTGTAGTAGTCATACAGGGCGCAGGTCTTATGGAACGAACATGAATGCTAACGGGGTTGATTTAAGCGCAATACAAAGGGCGCCTGGACATAGCGACCCGTCTATGAGCTTGGAGTATATCGACATTTCAGCTAACCAATTATCTAAAGCGGCTGAATTAGCACTGTAGTTATAACAATGTTGACACCTTGGTTGAAAGCTGTACAATCAATATTGTTATAACAATGTATGCACTGTGAGGTTGAGATATGCGCACTCAAGTACGAAAAATTGGTAACAGTCTTGGCAATATAATTCCTGCGGCTTTCATTAAGCAGTTAGGGCTTGTCGAGGGTTCTGATATAGAAGTTAAAGCCGATGGTAAAAAGATCACTATCGAACCAATCAAGCGACCGAAGAAACGCTTTCCGTTCAGCGAAAAAGAACTTCTGAACGGCTTAGATGCTCATACGGCACATGCTGATGAATTAGCAGTTGTTTCTGGTAAGGAGCTAGGCGAGTAATGGCTCAGTACATCCCTAAACGTAATGACATTATCTGGTTAGATTTTGAGCCAGTGAAAGGCAAAGAAATTGGCAAGTACCGTCCAGCACTTGTCCTTTCAAGTAAAGAATACAATCAGCAAACGGGGCTACTTATCTGCTGCCCGATTAGTACCAGTATTCGAGGTCAGGCTACGGAAGTTCCAGTAAACAACCTAGATAAGCCGAGTGTAGTGGCGGCTAGTTTGATTCAAACCTTATCTTGGAAAGATCGAAAAGCGAAGAAAATTGTCACTGCTGAAAATGGTGTGATGGAGGATGTTTTGCTTCGAATTATCCCGTTAATTGGGGCTGAGGCTTTATTTGAAGAATAGCGAGGTAAAACATGTCTAAGTATTTGGATGTAGATAAAGCTAAAACAGTTAGGAAAATTATCCTCTGGGGTAAAGTTGATACTCAAGCGGTGATCACTGGTAAGCAAGCGGCTGAGCGCTTTAGTAGTTGGAATAAAATTGGTTACACACCCTACGAAGTAGCAAAGGTTGCAAATGGTGATTTGGAGATTACAGATAGTGTTTTTGAAGCTCTGATCAAAGATGCGAATGCTTACGCACAGTTAGAGACTAAAGGAGACACAGTTTGAACGAATTAATGACAATGGTGGCTACCCAAGTCGGTTGCTGATCAATATTCGTTTAAACTATCTCTCACTACTATCGGCTATCAGGAGGTCAAACGTGACTCGTCATCAAAAATCACATGCCTCTCTGCTAGTGCCTCAAAGGCATAAAGATTTCACATTTGTCACGAACGTGTCGTCATCTTCGGCGAAATGAATTCTAAAAACAGCCGAGGAATATCGGATCCAGAGCTATTGGTTACACTTTTTACTGTCAATGTGGTACTGGTGAACGTTTACTATTCGTACCTTACTCGTTCACGGTGCACGAGCTGTCATTACCACAATTGGTGATAAACAAGATAGGTTGAGTCAGTGGTGTCGCCAAATAAAGGAAAGACGAGGACTAAACCGAGCGATTGTGGCACTTGCAGCGAAGAATGCTCGCATCATCTGGTCTTTACTCCACAATCAAACCGAATATGAGAACTACGCTGCTTAGCCTCTAAAAGCACTAAGCAGCGTTATTAAGAGTTAAACCCACCGGGTCATTGCAGACGCTAATGATGGAGATAGGTTAAGACCACTTGCGGAGAGCCTGTTAATGCGGCGGACACACTAGATGTCATCTAACGAATAAGGCACCGCAGTCGCGTAAAGTCATCAGGGTCACGATATATGCGAATCATCGATAAGTAGACCGAATGTAGAGCGGCAGTCCAAAACCCATCACTTGAAGTTTAGCGGATGTTTGACAACCGGGGGAATCCATGTAGCCGCGTTAAGGGGTGAGTGCCGCATAAACCAAAATCACCGCATACCCAAAATGCTACGCGGCACGAATCCCTCTTAAATTGTTATATTTTTTTACCTGAAAACAATGCAACACATCCTATAACATCCACCTTTACATCAGTAAAGTGCTCGTTTAATGATGATATCAATGAGTCTAAGTCATCATTGCTATTGCAAAAGATCCCTTTTTTATTGTAAACACTCATCAATTTTTTAGCAAAAAAATTTAGTTTTATACCCTTTCCTAAAATTGTGCTACCGAATAATAGTCCACTATCATTCAGATGATTCTTTAAATTCTTAAACATTATACTCTTGTCAGATATATTTCCAGGCAAACAATGAAGTAAATAATTAATACTAATTGAGTCAAATTTATCAATGTTTACTTCAATGGGCTCAAGTACATCTCCACAGTAAACTTCTGGTTGAAGATGATTAATTGCTTTTGAAGTCGCATCCAGACTATTTTGATTCAAATCTAATAATGCAATGCGTCTTGTTGATTGAGGGAGAAAATTCTTAAGGTAATAGCCGGAACCAACACCAACATCTAAATGATTAGATGAAACAAACATTGAAAACTGCTCACTAATAAATCTGGTTGGACATTTCCAAAAATAGCTGTTTGATACTCCTAAAACCCAAATATCATATATTGAAAGCACTTTCTTCGAGTAAACAGCCTGCCCGGAAAATGTAGATTTTTTGTTCATTTCCATTTCATACAGTTATAAAACATCAATATTAAATTTACACTAAAAAATATAGCTCACATATCTTACCAGAGAAGAAGGGCGCGAATGAGCTTTGTAACAATCATGTAAACAGAAGCTCGGTTCTGTATTTATAGTCCCATGCCGCCTTATTCATTTTCCTTGGCACGGACTCTTTACCTTCTGATTTCCTAAATAAGTTCTGCACAAAGCGGCGACAACAAGCCATATTCAACACCGAGTCACCAGCATGCATTTGCTGTTCGTCTTCTTTATAAATGACATCCAACGCCCAATGTTGTTGGTTCTCTATTTGCCAATGTTTTCTCGAAGCTTGCGCGGCTAACTCTAAGCTGATGTGATCTGTACATACATAGTATGACGTCTCATAGCTTCCTTTATCACCGACAGTTCGATCTCTGACTACGGCAACGATGCTCTTCACCATCGACCATTTTTCCCTAAGAGCCGCGCTAAAGTTGGCTGGCAGCGTATAGACTTCACGAACTTCCGTGCGACCATGTCCTTTGTTGTGCGTAGCGTAAAACGCTTGCTTTTCTTGTGGCAATGCCCAATAAGCCTGGAACTGTGCATCGATGTCATTCAGCAGTGCTGACTGGTTTTTTTTGACCTGAACTAACATATTGCCGCCCTTATCAACGACTTTTTGGAGCGTTTCCACCTGACAATGAAGGGCATCAGCCGTCAGCAAACAATCCGTGATATTTAACGCATCGAGCAGGCTTCTGATAGCATCGATCTCCTTACCTTTTCCTTCACAGGGTCCCTTTTCCTTCACAGGGTCCCTTTTCCTTCACAGGGTCGATGAGTAAGAACCAATCCTTGGTCAACCTCAAACGCGGATACCATATAAAGCGGGTTATCCAGCTTACTCGCCTTTGCTCCTTTGAGGACTTTGCCATCCACACTGATGATAGGTAACTCACTGTTTATACGGTGCTCATTCACCCAACCGACCATGGCATCTAGAAGCGTTTCAGGCACAATCGCTCGCATGATGGCCGCAATATTATGACGAGTAGGTATACCATTTTTATAGGGTAAATGCTGGCGTAGCCAATCCAGATTACCCTCTCCAAAGTCTTTGATATCAGTCCATTTATTCTGGCCACAAAGCATGGAAGAGATGACAAGGAAAGCGACTTCAATAACGGGGTAGGCTTGATTGATGTGCGAGCGGGTGTCACATACTTTGTCTAAGTGTTTGATGATGATCATTTCATGTAACCAGTAGTTAAGAATGAAAGATCTAATCGATATAATACCAGGAAGTTCAATCGGATATAAAAAGTCTCACAATTTCAGTAACTGAAGTTCGATCCCGCCCTTACTATTGGCTAAAGCGTCCAACGGTGATTAATTCAGAACAGTCAAACTTCGCTGCTTGATCTGTGAAGCTCACGTTATAGTGATTAATCTGTAACATTTAAAATTAGTATGCCTTTTAAAGCTTGTAAAGTATACTAAAAGTGCAAGGTTGAGCATTGAGCATGTAGTTAGTATTGCAATTAGATAATTGAGGGGATAAAGAAGAGCCATAGCCACTACCCTCACGCTAATTATGTCTTTAAGAAGTAGAGATATGAAATTCAAATCACCATTTTTAGTTTTGCTTGTTTTAGTCGGTTGCGGAGGAAACGATGATAATAATATCACACCATCACAACCCAACCCTCCCTCTCCGAACCAAGGTATATCGATTACCGATATCAGGCTTAAATCTGATCTTTATTCATCTCACCGAGAAAATGAGTATACAAGTCAAGATAGTTTGTTAGCACTAGCCTCAACAGATGGTGTGCTTGATGGGAGTCAAATATTTACTTGCTCGTGGAAAATTGGCGAGAAGAAAGTATCTGATAGTTGTAACTATACACTTTCAAAAGGAGAACATATTTTACCGATAGAGGTTTCTATCAATCTCCAATATCATGACCAACCTTCTTCAACATTTACAAAGACTTTCCATAAAGCTTTTCCTATTGATCAAGTTTCAAATGACTACAGTAAAGTAACTTTGTATAGCGATGGGACTATTCTCGAATGGGATCACATCTTAGATGGTTCAATGGCATACCAGGCTGTCGGACGATTTCAAAAGCTATCCGCTGTTGAAAATTCTGGGTTTAAAAAAATCTTTGCGACTCAATTCGCATTTGGTGGACTCAAGAGTAATGGAAACTTCTATATATGGGGACCTATAAACCACAGTAATGACCACCTCTCCTTTATTAACTCCGAAGGAATTAAAGATATAAGGCTTTTAGACCATTACTTCGCTGTGTTGACAGAAGCGGGAAATGTCTTTTTGGTTGGTAAAGATGATAAGGTTGAGAAATTACTGGTCAGCAGTGTAAACAGCATTTTTAGTAGCAACGAGAGTTTAGCTACTGAATCTGATCAGGGAGAAACATGTATCTTCAACATAAAAAATGGCAGTAAGTCATGTTCAACCCTACTTGGTAGTGTTGTTAAGTTTTCCGAATTGAAAGACTCCTACCTTGGCAATTATGCAATCTTAACTGACCAAAGCAATCTCTATCGCTGGGGTTTTCTTTCTAACTCACCAGCGGAGCAAGTCAGTGACGATGTTCTATCTCTAATAAATAATGATCATGCCTTTGCTTATATAACGCAAGACAATAGTGTTGGTGTATGGGGAAATAGCGCACACGGCGGAAGCTTCTCTTACGACTATTATACCTTCGAGCAACAATATGTTGCTACGACTAAAACTTGTCGATTAGAAGAAGATTATTACGACGTTGATCCTGTTTGTGGGTGGCGCAAAAAGCAAGTCACGATTCCTGCACATTATGAACCTGTAAAAAAGTCGACCAGTTATAACTTAGAGGTCCCTTTAACCAACGTTAAGTCAATTAATGCCGCATCTAATTCATTTGCAGCAACTACATTTGATGACAAAGTGGTGACTTGGGGCAGTATCTTTACAGGCGGCAACATCTACTCTGAGTCAGTAAAACACGATCACAAGTTAACCGATGTCGTAAACGTAGCTTCAAATGGTTATGGTTATTCTGCAGTTCTTTCCGATGGCACTGTTATTTCATGGCAAGGGATTTGGGATTTGGATGCAAAAGTCGAATTTGGTGAATACACCAAATTTTATTACTACGACAACAATCGGCCAAGTTATGTAGGTTTTTCAGATGTTGGGGGAGTCGATATATCCGGCAAAGCAGGAACACTCTTTTCTAATGAAGGAGCATACCTTTTTGTAAAAGATTATCAATCTACCGAACAACCATATGTGATGGTTAAGACATGGGGTTTTAAAGAAGCCGGCGGTAGTTATAGAAACCAAAAAATTTCAGCAAGAATAGAGAGGGTCGTCCCAGTTAACGCTGGTTTTGTTCTATATACCGACAATGGTGATATTTATATTCTTGAAGAGGAACTCCGCCTAAGATTGGTTGCTTCAGCACGTCCGTTTTGATTTTTTGAAACTTAAGTGAGATCTAGCACCCTAATACAAAAATAGTAACTATCCACCCGTGAGCTATTGACGTCGGTTTAGGCTAAAAATGCCGACGTCTGATAATCTATTTTACTAGATGATGTTCGACGATTTCACGCGGCTAGTTATAAGCAGAGGTCTGCTGAAGCTTCGCCGTCTTGATAATTGAGAACATTCGCTCACGGAACTAGTCTCCCAGGGTGAGATCGTGAACATTTTTTAGTCAAAACAACTACCGATTTGACGATCATATTTAGTTGTGATCTTATGTTCTCTTTTTAGGGAGTACACCATGCACATTGACCATTTCAAAGAACACTTTCATTCGCTTAACGACAAACGACAAGGCGCTAAGATTACGTATTGCCTTTTTGAAGTGTTGTTCGGGTCTCTCTGTGCGGTTATTGCAGGTGCCAAAGGTTGGTTTGATAGTATCCGCCCCATGAACCCACGGGGCGATATTGTTAGTGTTTGAAGTTCCAAGGCAGGAGTGCATCGATATCAGGTTCAGCTTTCGCTAATTCCTGCATGCACTTGACCATGTAGTCGTAAAGGATAAGGCCGTTGGCTTTCGCTGTCTCGACGATACTGTAAAGCATCGCGCTCGCTTCGGCTCCATTGGGATTGGTCGAGAAGAGCCAGTTCTTTCTCCCAATAACCAGCGGTTTATTGCGCGTTCAGCTCGGTTGTTGTCTATCGATAAGTGACCCTCATCGATATAGCGGGTGAGCTTCGGCCACTGACCGAGCGTGTATTTTATCGCTTTACCCAGCGGGCTAGACTCAAGCACTTTCTGAGTTGTCATCCATTCATAAAGCTCATCCAGTATCGGCTTAGCATGCTCTTGGCGCTCTGCTTTCCGTTTTTCGGCACTGGCACCTTTTAAGCGGGATTCTATTCCATAGAGTTTCTGGATTTTAGCCAATGCACTATCCGCTTTGCCTGACTTGCCTTTGCCTTGCAGCTTTTTCGCCTCCATGAACTTGCGCCGAGCATGCGCGAAGCAACCGACATTGGTGACGAGATGAAGCCCATCATAAACACCATAGCCATCGGTTTGCAGATACCCATCATAGTCGCCCAAGAAGGCAACGGGGCATGCCCTCGCGCGACTGTTTTGATAGTCGTACAAGACGATATTTTTCACATTGGGGAGTGCGGCATCGGGCGAGTCTGCGCCCGAGCAGTAGAGCCACATGTAGCATTGCTTGTCTTCCTTGAGGACATTGAGCGGCGTTTCATCCGCCTGAACCACCGCTACAGCTAATTCTAGCCAGTGCGTTACCGCTTTGCGGTCGGGCTTTTCGCTGCGCTCGTATCGCTAACCTGAGCCGCGATATCGAGCAAGCTCGATGCGCCTCTAGGTTCCAGATACACAATCCCTAACGCCTCCGCTACTGCGTAGCTGCGCCTCGTCGTCCCTCCTCGTTGCGTTTAACTGATTTCAACTAAGTTCGAGTAAGGGCTTGGTTTTTTATGCGCGAATTTTCCTTTCGACTCGCATCACATTACGGGCTCGCAAGCTGTTAACCGTCTCTCAACACAACCTGGTTTGCAAGGGAAGTAAACGCTGCATCCCTAAAGCAACAAGTTGCTAAGGGCTGCTAGCCCCTTGTCAAACCAGAACGATGTTAAGAGGCCGGACAGCTAAGCGGCTCCGAAAAGTGATACTCAAACAGAAAGGAAACTCCTCATGGCGCAACAAAACACAACCCCAACTCTCACTAACTTGAATTCAGCAACCAGCGTCTCGCCGCTGGACCGCGAAAGCTCACCTAAAAATGATATCTCTTGTGCTGTTTTTTTGAATGCTCGTCGCGCTATCAAACGAGCGCACGCTTTGCGCTTTGTCGTGAAGAAAGTACGCCTTGCCAAGGAGCGTTTGAGCCAAAAGAAAAAGCAAAAACGTATTGCTATCGCAGAACTCAAGCAATCAATGCTTTATCCGTGCATTCAAAAACTGATTGGTGAAAAGCGTTGTTTCACTTTTAAGGAAGTTGAGCAGTTATCTCTATCACTTCGCGAAAGTGGCCTTGATTGCTGGACTGTGGTGATGGTGGGGAGTGCGCTTTCTCATGGGGCGGTGGTGTTTGCTCACTATAAAAGTATCGCGCCAGCACTGGCATTTAGAACCACTGAAAACGGGTATCTATTTACGTCATTTCACTTCAATTATCTAGATAAAAAAGAGGCTTAATTATGAGCAATATGAATGCTGTCACTCAGTCTGTTTATTCCGCAAAAAACCAAGAACTTTTAGATGAACACAAGCAAAAATTTGCTCTTTCTTCCGATCTGTGGGCGGGCTTTCGTCAATGGGTTGAGGCTGGGCGAAAAGTGAAAAAGGGCGCTAAGGGCTGCGAAATATTTATGGTTTGCGAAAAGAAAGTGGAAAACGAAGGCAAGCAAGAGGGGGATGAAGACAAAAAACGGCAGGTTATTAAGTCTGTTTATGTGTTCAACAAAGATCACACCGAAGCGTTAGAGCAATCTAGTAAAGCGCATTAAAAAAAAGCCTTAGCTTGGTGCAACAAGCTAAGGCGGTACTCACTACCCAAATAAAGGTAATAGCTATGTACAGCACCAATGTAATCCAAAATAAAGAAGAACGCTACTTTCCAGCATCCATTGATTTTGATTTAGGCGAAATCGTCGTGAGTCAAGGCGTTATCAAGATGCTCGGGAATCTGCCAGTTGAACTATTGAAACCTTTCTTAGCTCGCCACAAAGGCGGTGATTGGGGGAATGTCTGTGTTCAAGATAAGCAGCAAAACGATCATGCGACACGTTACGGTGACCGCATTCTTTCTAGTTATAAATTCTGTGAGCAGTGTATTTGGATTATTACCGAAGCTGACCGCAGCGTAACCACTATTTTACTTCCTAGCGAATACTAACCAAGGAGCGGAGGGCGAAGCCCTCCGACAATGCATATGATCACTGTTAACTTCTGGAGCGAAAATGAACAAGCGTATTCTTGTGTTTGGGATGAGGGAGACAGAGTGATAAGCGGCTATCTAACGGAACTGCAACTAGAAGAGGAAAAAAGGTTAGGTGAAGATATTCAATGGGAGTGCAGCCCTTAACGCTCACGGTTAAACGGGCGGCGTTGCCGCCCTAAGTAGGTTGTATTGATACCCCTGAATCGATACAGGCGTATCTTGATGAAGCTGTAGCCTCTGGTGATGCAGCTTTCATCAGTCAATCTCTCGGTGTGATTGCTTGCGCTAAGGGGATGACAGAACTTGCGGAACAGACGGGATTATCCCGCGAAACGCCATATAGAACACTTAGTGCAAAGGGAAATCCTAAGCTTAAAGGATTTATGGCCATCATCATTTCTGCATTGGGCATCTCTTTGAAATTGAACGGCCATGCTTAAAAAGGAAGGCCGCTACCGCGACCTTTTTTATCGAATGAGCCGAGCAATCCCGTCCTTTAGGTCTTTAGGTCTTTAGGCCGGGGTGTTCGTTGTGCTAGCCAGTGCGTTACCGCTGCGCGGTCGGGCTTTTCGCTGCGCTCGTATCGCTAACCTGAGCCGCGATATCGAGCAAGCTCGATGCGTCTCTAGGTTCCAGATACACAATCCCTAACGCCTTCGCTACTGCGTAGCTGCGCCTCGTCGTCCCTCCTCGTTGCGTTTAACTGATTTCAACTAAGTTCGAGTAAGGGCTTGGTTTTTTATGCGCGAATTTTCCTTTCGACTCGCATCACATTACGGGCTCGCAAGCTGTTAAACCGTCTCTCAACACAACCTGGTTTGCAAGGGAAGTAAACGCTGCATCCCTAAAGCAACAAGTTGCTAAGGGCTGCTAGCCCCTTGTCAAACCAGAACGATGTTAAGAGGCCGGACAGCTAAGCGGCTCCGAAAAGTGATACTCAAACAGAAAGGAAACTCCTCATGGCGCAACAAAACACAACCCCAACTCTCACTAACTTGAATTCAGCAACCAGCGTCTCGCCGCTGGACCGCGAAAGCTCACCTAAAAATGATATCTCTTGTGCGGCTGATGGGATTAAGCAAAGTGAAAAGAATCTATTTCTAGCATCATTCAAGGCTGGCAAGCTTCGTAAAAATTCGAAGAAAGTCATTCAAAAGCTGCTTGATAGCTGTGACTCGTTGATCTTAAAAACGCAATCTATGGGGCTTGATGATTGTTGGAACGCAAACGAGCCTAAAGAGTATGACAAGGCCAAGTTTTGGGAGTGGTATGAGAACAACTATAGCGAAATGGTGATTTACTTAACTATTCGCGATGGCTTTCTGTCAAAGGTCGAGTTCTGCGATTGTATTTATCATTTTTCCGATGATCTTGTTATGTACTTTTCCATTGATCAAGAGAAGCCAGCAAAGCCAAGATTTTCATTTGCACAAGTTTGTGAGGCGCTTGGGCAAGGGTATATCTCACCCCTAAATCATGATGGTAAATATCCGTCACCCGATCCAGATAAAGATAACAGTGATGAATCTAGGCGCGTTGTAAGTCTTGGTGATTATCAAGCACGCGTTGAATCTAAAAAAGAACGATTTAGTGAATTATCTAATAAGGCTCATACTGAATCTGTGATTTTTTATCAAGCGTCGAAAGAGAGAGCGAGTTTGATACCATTCGGTCAACCAATTTTAGTTGGCCATCATTCAGAAAAACGAGCGAGAAAAGATGCGGAGCGTATTTGGCGTGATATGGGTAAATCCGTTCACGCTCAAGAAAAATCCGACCATTACGAAAATAAAGCTAATAACGTTGGCTCGGCTGGTATTGCTTCTGATGATCCCGAAGCCGTTAGCAAACTAAAAGCAAAGCTAATTAGTTTGCAAAATAGTCAAGAGGCAATGAAATCAATCAATAAAGTGATTCGCTCTCATAACTTAACGGAGGATGATAAAATTGAATTTATGATTCAAACGCACAAATTTTCAGAATCGCAAGCTAAGAGCGTCTTGTTTCCTAAAACTGGATCGGCTGGCTTTCCTGATTACGCATTGAAAAACAACAATGCGAATATCAGAATGATAAAACAAAGAATTGAAGAGCTTGAAAGGCTACATAGTCAAAAACCTTTTGATCAAAATGGTGAAGTGGATGGTTCTAGTTATGTTCTTTATGAGGAAGACGGTCGCATAAAATTTCGATTTGATGAAATTCCTAGTGATTCAGTTCGAAATATTTTGAAGTCAAACGGTTTTAAGTGGTCACGATTTAGTGGTGCATGGGTTAGAAAAACAACGGCTAATGCGGTTTCATCTACTCAATACATCTTAAAAATGTTTACAACCCTTTGAACGTATGACGCCTCATTGATAATATGGGGCGTTGTTTCTATTCTGATATACTTCAATCTCAAATGGATTGGTTTGATGGTGGTTTATGAAAAAAGTGACACTGTTGCCATTGTTGATCATTTCTCATTCTGTCAGTGCTTTTTGTTTTGATGAGGCAGGAAAATATTACAATGTTGATCCTAAGTTATTAGAGGCGATCGCTACCGTTGAAAGTAGTCTTAATCCTTCTGCTTATAACGAAAATAAAAATGCTGCTGGTAAGGTCCTCAGTCGTGATTTTGGTTTAATGCAAATTAACTCAAGTTGGTTCGACAAGCTTTCAGATTTTAATGTGAATGAGCAAAATGTCTATGAGCCTTGTTTTAATGTGTCTTTAGGGGCTTGGGTACTCAGTGCTAACTTTGCCAGTCATGGCTATAACTGGAACAGTGTCGGTGCGTATAATGCGGGTTTTTCCAAGCGCACAGAGGACGCCAGAAAAATATACATTCAAAAAGTTAAATCTGCTTATTATTCCCAAAAAGTTAAATAACGCATTGTGCACTAAAATGGTGCATTGCTGATCCTCTCCCTGTCTTCTTTGTTCCAACTGCGAACCCTCCAGTTAACTCTATTCAGTCGCCATAGTGCGGCTTTTTCGCGTTGGCCTGGTCAACCTTTTCCTAGTCCATACAGTTTAAGGCGATGAAGTCATCCTGACCTTTTGCTTTCTCTGAAAGCGACCACACACCACGGCGCATTGTAAACAATGCGAATGGTTGTCTGTGAAATCATTAAGTGCATTTAAAACAATAGCTTGAGTGATATATTTTCGGTGAATTGCTCATTGAAAAATTTTTAAAATCTCAACTAATTAGCCGTTTAAATCGTATTTGAAAATGTGGATGCTGTATTTAATTTCCATTTAGACTATGTGTAGTAAGGGATTTGGGCGATTTGAGTTGATTGTTACTGTTATTGTATTTGATTTCAATTTAGACCTTTTGCGAATTGGTCTGTGGCTATTTTAAATGTTATGATAATATGGATTTGTATTTGATTTTGCATTGAATCGTATTGACGAGATTTGAGATAGGAAAATCTAAAAATGACAAGAAGCACGGTGTTACAGGCAACGATTAAGGGGCAGCTAGAGCAGGATTTTCGTAAGTTTCAAAGGCGAGAGCGATTGACCGACGCCGACGCGGTGCGTCAGCTTTTGACACTGGCGTTACGTATCAAGTTGAACGACAGTGACGATGATAGACCGTCGAACCGTGAGCTCATGGAGGAGATTTACCGAGTGGTAAGGCAGAGCTCTGCGATTGGTGAGGTTATTCACGGGCAAACCTTTGATGGTGAAAAATTATATCGAGAGCAGAAAGAATCAAAGCCCGTAAGGCAGCAGATTAAAGCCGATATCGATAACAAGGTGGATGCCTATCTTTCAGGCGAAAAAAAAGGGTAGCCGTCGCTACCCTTTTATTACCGTTCTAACTCTCTGTCGATTTCTCTGTCCTCCCAATCACTTTCTTTCTCTTGGTGTGCAAAGTCCATCTCTTGCTGAGGTGAATATTTTTTGGGCTCAAAGTGTTCAAGTGATTGACTGTCGATTTCTTTTTTCTCATCAAAATTCGATGTGTCTAATTCGCTTTCTTGATGAGGTGAGTGTGTTTCGCTTAATTCAATATCGTGTACACTGTTATCCCTCTCTAGTTTTTCGATGCACGCCTTAATGTCTTCTTTGAGATTATCATCTGACATGAACTGAATGTCTCGTCCATTGAGGTTCTCGATGATTTTCTCAATGTTGTTTGGATTTAAATCGTGATTACCTTGGTTTAATACAATAATGATGTTCTGTCTCAGTTCATCGATATTGATGTTTTGAATGTCGTTCTTGTGATTGACATTAATAATGTCAATCTGTCCTTGAGTTTGCTCTCGAATTAAAAATGAATTTTCAATCGAGGTGCTGATGATGGTCGTGTTTAAATTCTCTCCTTGGTGGAAACTTGTTAACTGTTTGGATTTGGTTCCTAGCGTTCGTGGATTAATGTCTAGCGTGTTGTCTCTATTTCCTTGTGAGTCTAAATAGGTGACTTCAATCGCTTTGGTTTCACCTTGTTTGTTGTGGATATTAGTTAACATAGCAGGGTGGAAATTTTTATCTTCGGACGAGTACACCGCAGGGTGAAATTTTACATTGTCGTTTTCAATGTTGTTGATACCCAGATTGTTTAAGTACGTTTGAGCCAGTGTGCAATTGATCGGCTGGCTTTGATTTATGTACTCCTTGGCTCTTTCTTCAAACCGAGCAATATGCTTTGGTGTGGTGCTCAGTAATTTTTCGTGTTTTCTGTTTTCCTCCAGTTGGTATTTTTCTGGCTCATTAATCATTTGATGCGCTTCATTCATCGTCTCTTTATAGCTGATGTCTTTATGGCTCATCATTAGGTTGATGAGTGAGCCCTTTTCGCCCGTGGTGTAGTCTTTAAAATAGCCACGGTACTCGCCTGTTAAGGAAACTTTAATGGCGGATTTTCCACTGCCAAAAGTTAAGTAATCACGGTCTGATTTGGATTGATTTGGCTTGCCTAATAACTGAATGGCAAGACTTTCGGTGTATTTTGGTAGCTGTGTATTGATGTGCTCCCTAAATTTATTGTAGTCAAAGTCACCGCTTTTATTTTGGAACCGGACGTCCTCGTGAGGAAGTGCGTTGCGGTTAAAGTAAGTGGTGTCTTTGGGTGGGATTTGGTTAATGGTTTCTATTGCGCTGGCTTTATGGCTTTCTTTGGATAACCAACTTCTGACCAGTTGCGTGGTGTTATCAGTATAAAGTCGGATGTGCTGACTGGCACGGGTGACATCGATACCGGCGCGTCTTAGGTTGGTCAGTGCCCCTTTGCTCTGAATGGCGGTAATGACATGGGGATAGGTGGCTCCTTGCGCCATGTCGGCGGTTCGACTATACGCGTAGTCCCAATGCCCGTCTTTGAGCTCACTGGGGTTGATGGTTAGCGTCTCTCCTGTTTTCGATTGCGCAATGATGCCGTCTGAGCTTGCTTGCGTGATGCGGTATTCCACGTTGGCTTTAATGTCGCGGCTTTTATCGGTAAAGCGCGTCACGATCTTATCGCCTGTTGAAAGCGGCTTTTCTGACACGTTAAACAGTGTGGTGAAGGTATGGTCTCGATTGCGGGGTAAGAAGGATTTGGTTTTACCTTTCGCGTCTTCGAGTGTTACCACACCATGCTCTGAATCCACGTGGGTTATGGTGGCGTATTCCCCAGGTTTGGTACTCAGTACTAAGCCTTTTTGGTAGGGCATCATGGTGGACAGCTCTTCCCCTGTCGCCCCGACAGAACGCAGCCTGGTTGTGATGATGTTTTCTTTGCCAATCTCTTGGGTTTTCATTAATCCGACGCGGATGTATTCGGTGATGGTGTCACGCTCCTTGTTGGTGTAAGCGATGATAAGCGTATTCTCTCGCGTCTCTGGGGTGCGCTCTAGATAATCTTTGGCCACGACAAAAGGCAGCTTTTCAGTGGCTTCTAGCTGCGCTTTGCGTTGGTCTTTATGGTGCTCATCCAACGTGGATATGACATGGTGGCCGTTACCTTGGTTGTCAGGGTCTTGCTGTTTGAGCTTATCCAGGGCGCTTTGCGGTTGCTTATCAATGGTGTTTTGTGCCGCATTCAGCAAGGTGTCGTTTTGCTGACGAATGATGTCGGTCATGTACGCGGTATCGATATCACCTTTGCTTATGGCCAGTTCAAACGGTTTACCGGCGCTAAGGGACAATAGCTGCTCTTTATCACCTAAAAGTACCGCTTTGGACTGACTGGCATTCACCAGTTCGGTAAACTCCTTAGCTTGCTTGTTGCTGACCATCGAGCTTTCATCAAGAAAGAATAGGGTATGTTGATAGTCGCTGGCGTCTCGATTGCCTTGCCTGATATCGGTCAGCAAACTTTCCAACGTTTGTGCTTTTACCCCTTTGCTTTCAAGCTCAGACACGGCGGCGTGAGTGGGTGCAAGCCCAATCACGTTTTGCTCGGGCAACTGGCTGGCTTCTTTGACTAGTTGGATAAGCTCAATGTTCGATTCGAGCATGGTGGATTTACCCGTACCGGCTAAACCTTGAATCGCCACAAAGCTGTCTGGGGTGGTCGAGGTCAGCGTGATGGCGTCTTTTTGTCCTTGGGTTAAGCGAGGTTTGGTATCGAGAAAGGTTTGCACCTGCTTAGGGGTAGCAAAAGGCTGATGTCGGTCTTTGCCATCGATGATGTTTTGCAAGATGCGCTTTTCCGTCTCCAGCGCTGCTTGTGTCGTCCAGCGTGTCCCGTCGCTGTATTCCGCTGAGAGTGTGTCGCTGCGTTTGGCCAGCTCGGTTTCAATTTGATCTTTGGTTATCGAGCTGCCGGCTTCTTCAAAGGCGTAACGAACCGCCTCGACCACTAACGCTTTTTGGCTAAACGCCGCCTCTCGCTCTGAAAGGTGGTTAAGGGCAAAGCTGACCGCTTTCTCGATGAGGGGCGCGTTTTGCGCTTTCGCCAGTGCCGATAACGCCTGACTGACATCTTGTTTTAACAAAGCTTGGGTGGTGTCGTTTAGGTAACGGTCGTTGACGTTTTGTGTCTGCAATACGCGCTCAATCGCTGACGGGGAAACTTGCTCTTTTTCCAGTGCGCTTTGGGCTTTATCGGGTTTATCGGTGAAGATATCAAGACGCTGCGTTTTTTCGGTCAGGTCATTGATGAGTGGCTTAGAAAGGGTAAACGCTTTGGCTGAGAGTAAGGTATGCGCCTTTTTCTCGATATGGCTGGCACCTCGAACGTAATCATATTGCAAAGGTGCGTCTTTTAAGTGCTCAAAGCTGAGGTATTGCGTTTTGCCTTGGCTTTCGAGTGTGACGCCGGTCTTATTGATATCGGTGACAAGGTAACTTTGATTGGCATCCAAACCGGAGGGGGAGTGTTTTCCTAACGTGCTAAGCCGTTCGCCTTTGGCTATGTTCAAACTTTGCGGTTTACTGATTTGCATCTTCATGGCTTTAAAAGCCCGAGTGGATGGGTCGAACGTGTGTGACTGTCCGTCGTGTTTGCTGAGTGTTGTCATGGTATTGCTCTCTTTATCGATACTGGCAATAACAAAGCTTTGAGGTTTGCCTTTGTCCCAATGAGTGAGCGTCATGCCTGGCTTGTAGTGTTGAACGAGCGGTTGCTGCGCTTTAGAGAGGTAGTGGGGGCCTTGAGTGAACAGAGTGGTTTCATGGCGAGAAAGCGTGCCGGTGTTTTTGAGTCTATCCCGAATGGCTTCGGTTAATCGCCGTTGCTCGACGCTGGATGTTGCTATCACTTGAGTGTTGGCTTTATCGGGGAGGTCAGCGTAAACGCGCGCTATCCTATCGGTATCACTCTCATGCAGTTTTACGTCTGTTTCGATGGGTTTACTACTCACCCAAGTATGGCTCTCCACATTGCCTTTTTGATACAGCGAGATAGCGTTATTGGCTTTAAAACCTTGACGGCTAGAAACACGGTTTAACATCACCACTTTGCTGTTCGATTGCTTGGCTTTATCGGTCAGCGCTAACAGTTCATTGGCGCTCATCTTGTTGGCGTCATCGATGAGCAAGACGTCTTTATTGGTGAGCGGGACATCGCTTTGCAGTAAGCTATGGGTGGTGTGTCGCTGCTCTGGGGAAAAAGCATTGGCTATCCATGCCCCAAGGGTTTGGCTTTTGCGCTGTACGTTCTCCATCCCTTCGGCTTTGGTTTTGGCGCTTTGTGAGACAAACTGAACCCGTTTACCACTGTGATTACCCAAGTTAAGCAGCTGCTGCGCGATACCTTGCGATGAGCCATGCACATTCACCACATGGAACTGTTTGGTGGAGTGGTATAATTCGGTAAGAAGACGCTGCTGACTTTCAGGGATAGCCAGTTTATTGAGCATCTTGGGTTCAACGTGAGTGCGCATATGGTGCGCTCGTCCTTGAGTGCTGTCGATAAGCGCCTTCTCGTTGTCAATTAAGCCTTTGGTGGTGTATTGCCCTTTTTGGCTGAGTCCTATCAACTCTCCTGTTTTTATCATCTCATCGGCGGCTTTTTTGATATCAAGCGCGTTTAATTGCACGGCCCCTTTGGTGAATTCTGAGGCGGTGAGTTCGATGATTTTTTCTAGATGTAAAGCGGTGCTGTATTGACCTAAGTGGTCGATGGCTCTGCTGATGGCGGCTTTCGTTTCATCGAGCGAGGGTATCGTTTGTTGCTCCTTCGCTTTCTGCGCGAGACCAACGAGTTGAGAGGGCTCATACCCTTGTTCTCTGACGGTGTTTTGCCACTGTTTATTGAGGCTGTCATTGCTTTGGTAGGTTTTGCCTTTGCGTGTATCAAGGTTGGCCACATCGCGAGCGGCGCGAGACTCAAATCCCAAATCGAGCGTGCGCTGGTCAATTTGTTGTTTGCGAGTTGAGGAAGCGTCAATAATGGATTGAGGGACACCACTGACTTCGAACTGGCCGTTCCCGACGCCTCGCGTTGCATAGCCTAATTCTTGTGCGTCTTTCGCGAGGTGGCTCTGATATAAAATCCCGTAGTATTTTTGGAAATTGTAGATGCGCTCGCCAGTGCCGTTAATGACGCCCCCTTTTTGTTTGATGCTAGACGCCAGCGTGCGAAGTTGCCCTTCTTGATCACGTGTCATATTGGCCGCTAGAGCGTGTGAGTGGATTTGCATATCATTTTCACGACTGGTTTTATGGCGCACGACTGCAAATATCATGGAGTCCGTGTTATGGAACTCACGCTCTCCCTCTTTGTTGATGGTGGTGATTTGCGCCACGTCTTTCTCAAGCTCTGTGAGAGCGAATTTAACCGCGTTGTTGTGGGCTTCAATAAGGCGGGTATCTCCGCCAGTAAGCGCAAGAATGCTGATGGATTTAGGTGCGGAAAAGGTGAGATCAAACCCTGATTTATGATCGTCTCGCTTCCCCTTGATGGTTTCATCACCAAGGTTGCCTGATAGCACGGACTCTAATGTGGTTTGGTCCACGGCTTTGCCAGCCAGTCCCGCTTCGATAGCAAGCTTGCCGTGCCAGAAGGTGTTTTCTCCCTGGTCTTTTTCTTTGAGGTAGTAGTTGTCACCGGCATCTTTCTCTAAAGAGACATCTGGCAGATCTTTGGGGTTTTCTTCGCTTAGGTAGTATTTGGCCGCGCCAGAGGCAGATTTTAATGGGCTGATAGAAAGCATTGAGATTTTCCTTATGCAACGCAAATTGCCGCTGGCAGCAACGCTGAGCGGTGTATCGTGGTTAAAAGGGGGAAGTGAGGTGGAATTAAAAAGCCTTGCGGTCGCAAGGCTTTTTGTATTCAATCATAGGCGTCAGTGATTTCGCTATCTTGGGAGATAGCGGCTTCTTCCAGCTCTCGTTGAGCTCGATCTTGATAGTCACCATCGGATTTGAGTTTTTCAGCATCCTCGCTGGCCAGTTCCTTGACCGTATCACTTCGCTGTGCCTTTCTGATTTGGTCTGTTTCCAGCTTCATCTCTTCGGGCGTTTCAAACTGCTTGGCTTGGATTTCTGTGAGTGCATTGCGGTCTTCGTCATTGAGGAAAATGCCAGGCGCGACACACTCGCAATAAATCGCTTCTTCATACGCTTTGGTCATCGCCGGTGATGGGGTGTAATCCCGTTTGATAAAGGCGGCGCTGACATCTCGCATCTTATCGAAGTGCAAATCCAGTTGAGTGATAAAACTGCTTCCTGGTACGCGAAGGTAGCATTGCAAATCGTCCATGGCTTGGATTTCACTGCTCGATACGACAGGACGGGTGATCGTTTGGTGGCCAATCGAGACCCCATCACGTAACGTATTCGCACCGTAAGAGATGTTTTCTCTTGATACATCGACTTCTTGCTCGCCCAAATCTTTAGAGGAGATTTGCGCCATCTGCGCCGAAGGCGCGCGGAAGTAAAAGCGAGAGTTGAGCAAATCAAAAATCACATCGGCGGTGTTCTTGCCGTAGGTTTTCACCAACTGCGCATACGACTGGAGGCCAATCACATAGCAGCCACCAAACTTGCGTACCTCAGCAATGATGCTATCGAGTTCTGGCAGTTTATGCAGACTGGGCATTTCATCCATAATCACCCAGATCCGTCGGTCATCATCCGGATCAAGTCCTAAGATGGCGTTAGACGCAATCGCCAGCCAAGTTGAAATCAATGGTCTCAAGGAAGCGTGTTGCTGGGCATTACTGGATAAGAACAAAAAACCTCGTTGCTTATCATCGAGTACCCAATCGGTGATGGAAAACGGCTGGCGTTTGAGCTTGCCTTGATCGTCTTTTTCATCCAGTCCGTCCAAAAAGCGTAGGCTCTTAATGTAGGTGGCCAGAACGGATTTAATCGAGATGGCGGTTTTTTTGATGTCTTTAGAGACAAGGGAAGCCGATTCTGTGCCTTGTAAAAAGTTACCGAGGGTTTCGAGCTCTGAGGTGAGGATCAGACTGAGCAGTCTTGCGGTCGAGCAAGGCTTATTGTCTTGGCTCATGCGATACGCGGTACTGGAGAAAATGGTACGAGCGGAATCCACCCAGAACGGATCGCCTTCACCGTGCTGCGGAATAAGGGCGTTGGCAATGTTTTCAAAGTCAGGGGCATCGATGGCATCGCACCACACATCCCAATTAGCGCAGCGCTCATCAAATGGGTTGAGCAAGATATCTTGGCTAGGGTCAAAAAACTTACTGGTGAAGGTGCAGCCCTTATCATAAACAATGGCTTTGTCGCCTCGTTTGCGTATCCAGCGCAGTAGTTTGCGCAGCATGACGGATTTACCTGCTCCGGTCGTACCATCGATGAGTATGTGCTGTACTTCAAACTCATGTTTAAACAAGGCAAGGCCATCGACTTTAAAATCAGAAATCTTTCCGTTGCCTACACCTTGTTTTTTCAGCGTTTTGGCACGCTGCTTTAAATCCTGAGTGAGCCTTTTCGGCTCTGCAAGTTGAAACCCACGCACGTGAAGATCTTCACTTTGCTTTTCGCCTTGTCGTTTGAAAAAGCTCATCGCGCCCATCAAGATAGCTAACGCAATGGCGAGGGCAATTAAGAAATTGATTTGTGCTTGGCGTATGACATTGTCGTAAAGGGTAATGAGCTGTGTGTTTTCGAGCTGTGAGGCAAGGGTGCCGACGTAACGCTTTCCATTCCAGAAGGTCGTCACTTCACTGCTTAAATCGTGGCCAAGGTTGGCATAAAGCTGGTTGCGCCAGTAGTAGAATACAGACCAAAAGGCATTATCGGGGGCGCGCAGCCACGTGAGAAATCCGGTTAAGGCAATGACCGCCCAAATAGAGGCGTAGACCAAGGTATTGTTGACTTGAAAGAACATTCGAATCGAGTGGAAGGTGATTTGTCCACCACGGGTAAAATGATTGCCCTTGGAGCGTGAAGGTCTAGACATGGCAGTCTCCACTAAATAAAAGGTTGAAACGTTGTAAAGGCTCAATCAGGGAAACAAAAGCGTCCCGTTTGTTTGAGCGGTTATCTTGATAAGTACACTTGCGTTAAACCCCTCTTTGAGCGGTTTTGGGGATAGAGATAGAAAACGCCTCTTTGTCGTTGGAAATGACAAGGAGGCGTTTTACTGGGGTTGGCGATGAGTGTTAGGCAGGATAATAGAGGATGTTTTCTTTTGCCGGCACACGGACTCTTGAACGACAATGCTCTGTTAATGTTGACCTAAGCGCTGAGATTAATATTTCCAGCCGTTCAGTTGTAAGTCCTTTGGAATTGGGTCATAGCAAGGGTATTCGGTTTGGAGTCCGTATTCGATGACAGATTTTGTCGAAGCAGCAAACGCACTTGCGTAATTATCTCTTCGAAAGTTTTGAGGATCATTCTTAGCAGTTTTTTCTAACACCGTCCAAATCATCTCTTTAATAAACTCTGGGTGGCGTTTGGGGTCGAGCGCCATCGTATCGCGCATGCAGAACCAGTGATTGCCGCCTAAGTCTTGTTGACGATTCGCACTGCCAAAATACGCAGATTGCAAACCTTGCAGGTAGGCATTGAGGCGTATTGATTCGACGGTGTCCGTTTCATCAATGTGCTGCAAAAAGTAAGGCAGCTTGGTGAGGTCTGCCATGTCTTTTTTATCGATGCTCATGAGAGTTGGGCTATTGTATTGCTCGTGTATCTCGCTCAGCAGTTGAGTGAGCTCAGGAGAATGCGTTTGCGCTTGTGCACTCGCGCAGGTAAGTAGCAATAGAGGTAGGATTCTTTTCATAATAATGCTCCTTTCAGATACCTGATCATAATACCAGTATTTAGACGGTGCATAAAGTCCTTTTTATGCACCTTGATTAATACTATTTTTGGGTTTTGGGGTGTATCTTGGCACCGCAGGGTAGGTCTGATCGGCGGTGACGTATTCCGTCCTTTCGGGTCTTATCACCTCAGCCTCTACCTCTGGCTTGATGGTCATCTCAATGACGGGCTCTGGTTTGGTGATCGACTGCTGCGTCTGATTTTGTTGTTGCTGCACATCCTCCGTAACCCCATCGAAGCGTTCTTGGTTAAACAGCCCTCCCGTTTCTTTGTTGTGCAACACAGCGGTGCGTGTTTTTTCTACTGCGTCTTGTGTGTCTTCCCATTCTTTCTCCAGCGTTTTATTTTGCTCTGGAGTGAGTTTCAGCACACCTGTTGGCGCACTGGCTTGGTGCGTTTCGTTCATCTTGGCCACGATGCGTGCGCTGTCGCCATCGAGTCCCGCCATGGTGGCAAACTCCTCAGTGCGCGTGAATTTCTGCCAGCGCTCTTTCGCTTCCGCAATGTCTTCCGGTTGGTAAGCGGTCATGAGGCGTTGGACTTCTGTTGGGTCTTTGATATTTCTTTCTAAGTAGTTCTGGAAGCCTTGGATCGCGTTCGTCGTAAAGCTGGCTCCGCCCGATTCCAAACGGGTTTGAGTGTTGGATAGGGCGTTCAAATCCGCTTGGCTTTGCATCACGCTGGCTCCTAGAGACTTGGTGTTGCTGGCGTTAATCGCAAAGTCATGCGCAAACTGCTCAACTGACGTGCGCGTGTCTTTGTTGTCCACTTGGGTGCCGGCACTGGTGACGGCGTTGGCTCCTTCAGTATACTGTTTGGTGGCTTGTTCAAGCTGCTGCCTTTGCTCGCTGGTCATGTTGCTGTAGGCGGTGCGCTCTTCGTCTGACCACTTCACCCCAGCGTTAGCGCCGAAATTGAATAGTGATTTCCCTTTGCCTGTTCCTACGCCAGCCTCCACACCGGCGTAAGCGCTTTGCAAGTACGCTTGAGATTTCTCTTTGCTCCATCCCGTTTGCTTGCTGACGTTGTCAATGGCGCTTTGCATGTTGCTCATGCCCTGACTGACTTGGGTATTAAAGCCAGTGCTGCTGCCTTCGCCATAGCTTAAGTTTTTACCCACGCTGTCATGCCAGCGGTCGTTCAATGCCGCGCCAGCTTGGATGGTTTGCCCAAGTTGGGTGCTAGTTTGTTCCAGATTTTGCTGGGTATTGCTGCGCGCATTGGCGACACTCTCTTGCAGCATCGAGGAGGTGTTGGCACTGACGTTACCGCGACTGGTTGTTTGCGTACTGTCGTAGGTGGTGCGTCCATCGCCATGTTGGGTCGTCACCGAGCCATCCTGGTTTTGGGTGTAACTGTGTCCTTGGTTGGTGAGTGTGTTGGTATCAAACTTGTTGGCATGGGTGTTGTTCATGCTGTGGTTATCAATTTGCATACTGCCAAAGTCCAGATTACCGGTCGATGCAGCCGCGCTCGCTCTGGCATTGGTGGAATTAATCATACTCGATAGTTGGTAGTTCATGCTCGATACGACCGATTGTCCCCCTTTGAGGATGCCCCCTGCGATTGCCGGCACGCCTATCATCAAGATTCCGGTCATCCAGGCAAAGCGGCTGTGAAGCTCATCGGCCGCATTGGCATTGGAGAGGACGAGGCCACCAAATGTACCAGAGACATCAGTGGATAATGATTCCAGTCCCCATAACTGGATGCCATTGATGATAGCAAAGAGCACTGGCCACGTAGCCAAAAAGGCAAACGTGCCAAGGTAGTTTTTCAGTACCATCAGGGTTAAACCTGGAATGACCGCCGCACCGGCGACAAAAAAGGCCAAGCAAGCAAAGAGCATAAACAACATGGTATGGAGCATGGGTAAATATTCCCTTGCCATTAAACCGAGAGAAGCCCACATCGAAGTGGTTTGCAGTTTGTTGGTCGTGTAGGCGTAATTGAGCGCGGCTTGGGTGGGGTCAAGGCTATCTAGGTTGTAGCGAAGTTCATTCATCAGCATGTTTTGCTTAATGGTGTTGGAAGCGCTGGTGCTGATGGAAAAGAATTTGTTGTAGCTGCGTTGGATCGATTGCACGATTTGCGGTTTGTAGCGATTGGCTTCTTTGCCGAGTAAATGATGCGCTAACAAGGTGACATTTTCATTCGAAGCCGCATCAAAGCGCTGTTTTACAATGGGGTAAGCTTCTTCACACAGTTTATAGCTGATTTTTCCGCCGCCCTCATCAAGGTAGAGCGCGCGCAGTGGGCTTTGTTTGATGCCATCGAGAAAGGTAAAAATATTCGTGGCGGCAAAGAGTTCATCCCAAGTGTACTTGTGGTTAATTCTCACATCGCCAATCATGCAATTTTGAAAATAATCACTCCACAGCTTTTTGAGTCCTATTTCGCGCACGCTAGATTGCCTTGAGAGCTGATAGAGCTCAGAGGCAAACAGCATGCCTGTTCGCCCATAACGCTCATCATCTGAGGTCGTGAAGATGGCTTCCACCCCTTCGGTCATCCCCACCATGATAGAAGAGAAAAAGTAAGTCGGCACGGCGACGAGGTAGGGAACGTTATCGACTTTGTAGGCTTTTCCTGGTTGGGTTTTGTCAATGATGAGCATGTCTGCTTTCATGTTGATAAGAAACAATGGCACCGCAAAGAAAACCACCATCCATTTGATAATGTCTTTGGGGTTACGAGAGAGCATGAAGATAAACAAACTGGTGATAAGGCCCAGCATCATGCACATCTGTAAGTAATCGCCAAAGGTATTGGTTTTAAAAAAGGTGGCCAACGCGTTAAAGGCTTTGTTGACCACCTCGCCAGAGGTGTAGGTGTAATACTCAAGTATCATAGGTTAGTTCCCATAAGCCGGTGTTGGTTTGGTGGTTGTGCCGATGTCCTTTTGACTTTGCTGCGCCGTTTTTCGTTGTGACTCGATAAGCTGGTTGCGCTGGTTAAGCGCCTCAATGGCTTTGTCGGCAAGTCCTGTCGTAAATCGTTTGGCGTTATCGATATCGCGCGTGATGAGGGCGATATCCTCGACACTGTTATTAGTACTGGCCAGTGATTGGCTGGCGATACTCAACATATTGGTGAGGTATTGATTAAGAAGCTCTACCGCTATCATGCGTGAGTAACTGCCGATCTCGGGTGTTTGATTGGCTGACAGATCATCCATAAAAAATTTGAGTACCGGTGTCTGGGTCAGCTCTAGAAAGCTCTTTTGTTTATCCGTGAGTTTTTGGTCAGTCGCGATGTGGCGTAGTATCGATTCCAGTTGTTTGCGTATCTGGCTTTGAATACCGTTGGCCTGACTGATGGATAAGTTGTTGGCCTTGGTGATGGTAATACACTCTTTCGCTCCGGTGTTTCTGCACTGGTAAATGTCGGCTTTACCTCCTTCTAAGAGCACGTTGACCAAGTTGTTATTATTGGTCAACAAGCTAGGGTAGTAGCGAGGGTCGCCGTTGGCATCGTAAACGTAGGTCCCTGATAGGCTCATCATAAATTGCGCGAGGTGTACATCTGCCGACAAAAACGCGTTATTCATAATTGCCGACCACACCACATTATGATTGGTTTTGGTGATGTCTTTCAGGGCTGAGTCGTTTTTTGCGTTGGCCAGTTGACCGGCGGCTTTACCTCCCGCCCCACATTCATGCTGAGCTTGTACCCAGTCTGAGAACGCATTGTTTTGTGTGCCGAGCGTGGCACAAACATGCTTTTTGGTGGCGGGTGCCGCAAAGGCCGCCAATCCACCGATGGCAGCTTGTGCGGCTTCACAAGAATTCACGGATTGGTTTAGGTATTTGTCAGCAATGGCTTGCAGATTATCGAGGTTTTGTTTGAGCTGTGGTGCCCAAGTCTGCAAGGCCAAGTTGACAAGAAAAGGGGGGGCGTTGTGGATAATGGCTTTACCCAGTTTCACCAGTTGGTCCGAATTGACATGAGAGAACCCCCCCATAAACATGTCAATTCCCGAGCAACCCGCACTGATAGAGGGCACGGTGACACTGACCAATTGCGCGTCCACGATGGGGGTGCGTACAAACAAGCTGCCTCCGGTGTAATAGTTGGCGGATTGGCCTTGGTAAGCGCTAGGGTTGGAGACGTTGGCGTTATAGCCCGAGTTATCAAAAAAGCGTGCTAGGGCGTTGTTGGCGTCGGCGTGACTCATTGCGGGTAAAGCGATGAGCAATAAGGGAATTATGTTCTTATGCACCGAAATGGTGGATAAGTGGTGAGTAAAATAGCGCCTCATTGCAATGCCTCCTGCACTCGTGGATCATTGAGCGCGTTTTGAATGCTCTGAGCTAACGTGCTTTCTGGCACATCGCCGATGCTCAAGCGGGAAAACTTGCGGCTGTTTACGTTCATCAAGAAGAGGGCCGGCATGATCGCTTTCGCATTTTCAGGGAAAAAGGTGCGGCCAATTTCAGGGGTGACCGGAATGGGAACTTCAAAACCTGGGATGCCTGTAGCATCAACAGAAAAAGCATAGACGGGCAGTTGGAAGCGCTCGCTAAGGCGAGTGACTTTAGGCGATGCCTGATGGCAGTACGAGCAAGTGCTTTGAAAAAAGAAGACTAAGGCGTATTGGTTTTGCATGGCGGCGTGCGCGCTGCCAGCTAATAGCGAAAAACTCAGCAAAAGGATACTTCGATATGGCATGACGCCTCCTTAATGTTTAAAAATCGGATTGTTCAAAGTTGGTTGCGACGTTGTAAAAACGCCCAAGTAGCTCATTTTGGCTTATCCAGCCATACGCCAGTGGCTTCATCTCTCCAGTGCTTGGGTGCACTAAAATCAATGCGGGGGTAAACGGCACTGAAACCTTGCCTTGGTTGTGGCGGTTTTCTTTGATGTTAGTGATGAAGGTTTCATCATTACTGATCCCAAGGAGCTCAAAATGGTATTGGTCAGCAAAGGCTTGAATGGATGGGGCGAGTTGCTGACTGAGCGTGTCTTTGCCTTCATAGACAAAGAAAAAACCCCAGCCTTCTTGCTTCATTTTCTCCACGGCCTCGGTTTTCTTTTTGGTTTCAAGCTCCAAATATACCTGCCTTGCGGCTTGCTCTGTCGGGTGGTCTTTGGTGTAAGAGAGCTCGGGTTTTTCCAGTAGTAAAGCCTTAAAGGTCATGCCTAACTGGTCGGTTTGGTCGGTAATAAATCGATTAAGCGCTAGGAACCTGGCCAGTTTTTCCTTATCTTTGGGGTGGATAACCGCATCGTTTTGCGCCTCCTTATGCATGGTGTGGAACCACGCCATTTGTTCGGTTGCTGACAAGGTTTTCGGGCTTGATATGGTGGTTTGGGTGTTGCTTGGTAGTGACTCGGGTTTGGGCGATTGGGGGGCTGGTTTGGGTTCGTTGTACCATCGCCACCCTGGCGGTGTTTCATTAGCCAAGGTGGGAAGTTGAACAAGCAGCCCTAGGGTAATGACGTAAAGCAGTCGTTTTTTCATCATCATAGACCTTGATTGAGTGAAGCAAAGTGATTAAGAAGGATGCTTTAATTGCCCGTCGCACTTTGAAGCCGTTCCTTGATTTCATCAAAGTTAGGGAGCTGGGCGTTGGCGTGCATCTCAGGGTAAAACTCTTTAAAGTCGATGTACTCAAAGTTGATTTGACCCAACTCTTCAGGCGTGATGGGGGCGCAGGTAGGGCTTTTCGCACTGCCAAGTCCCTTGCCTAATTGCCCGATAGCGCCTTGCTCTTGAATGATTTTGGCAAGCTTGCTGTCATAAACGCAGTAGCTACGCTTTTTACGAGTGCAAACGCCTAAGACTTTTTTGGCGCAATATTCACCGACATAGAGGGTTAATCCTTTCTCTTTAGCTTTGCCTAGTGCCTCTTCTGCTTCGCTGCATTTTGCGCCAACATCTTGTCCCCAGCCCGAGTCTTTGCAGCAGTCGTTAAAACCGGCGAGTTTTTTGTCACACATCATGGGTTTACCGGTAAAGATTTGTGGCGGGTCGCCAATGTCTTTGACCGCTTCGGAAAGGCCAGCTAATGCCGCGACAGATTTATCAAAGTTGCCATTAAGTTTGGGCTCCTCCGCATAGCAATCGCCATCAAGGCAAAAGGATTGTTCACCGCACTGCATTTGGGTGGCGCGGCATGACTTATCAGGACAGCTTTTCTCAATCTCTTCTTCGACGCAAACCCCATTTTGTTTGAGTGAACAAGAACGAGATTGTTCGTTGCAGTCGTTGGGTAAGCTGGCGCATGAGTCTGCTAGTTCACAAAGGTGATCAACCTGGTATTTCCAACAACTGAGATAAGTGCTTATGCCATTAATGATGCGAGTCTCTGCACCTTCGACGCAGGTGCGTTGTGTTTGTTTACATTCAGGCAATAACGTTGAGCAACTGGATTGCCACTTCATTAAGTTTGCCCCTTTTTTGTAATCAATAGTGAATGTACCGTTGAACAATCCAGCATCTTTAAGAATATCAATCGTGATGTCACTTGATGTTCCTAAAGCGGTTGCCTGATAGAAAGACGGGTACTTTTGGAGGCAGATATAACCAAATCCCCCTTTTGTACAGAGGCTTCGTTCCGCTTCGGTTGTGTTAGAGCCATCCCTGTAGGGTTTGGAGTGGATCACGTTGTTGTTGATAAGGAATTTAACCCCATTATTAATGGCCGGAAGACAGCTTAATCCTTGGCATGTGAGTACCGTAGGGAAGCGGATCCCTGTGATTTCTGTTACGCCTTCTGGCAGCGAATAATGAATAGGAGTAAAACCATTATAATCAAATGAAACACTGCCACTTTCTATACTTTGCTCAGACACATAAGGCGTTTCAAAGCAAGAGACAGGGTTGTTCGTTGGTGAGGTGCAGATACGTGTATTATTTTCAATCAAGCACTGAGTTCCCGCATCACAGTCCACATAGGCGTTAGAAATGCCATGGGTCACTTCAAAGGCATGTTCTTGACCGAGTAAAGCAAAGCGCATCGCAGGGTCGCTCTTTATATCAGGCTTACCCTTGTTGAAGTTATTCTGTATTGCTTGGGCGGTCTCATCTTCAGCGAAAGCAAGGTTTTTTTGGCTATTGATGTCACTGTCAGACAGTCTCGATTCTTTGGGCGCGCGGATATCTCGGCGGCAGGTTTCATCGGCGCAATACTCATCGATATTAAGCGGTAACGCATTGGGTGTGAGTGCTTGACTCGCGGTTTGCTTTGCCCAATTGGCGCTGTCGGTAAAAGTTTGTTGGTCGTCGGCGAAAGCCAAAGTGCAAAACAGGCCGAGCGCGAGCGCTGTCCAAAAATACAGGCGCATAGGAAACACCTCATTAAACGTAATGGCAAGAAATGGCTATTGTGAATACAGGGTGCGCAGTAGGGGCTGAACATTTTGCTGCGCGTCCCCTAGTGCGAGGTAATCCAGTGCTTGATAAAGCGAGATATTACCGTAAAGAATGTCGTAGTCCGTGGTGGAGCAAGGCTGCTCAGGCAGGCAGCGACCTGGTTTTACTGAGACAAAGGCGGGCACCTTGGTGATGCCAAATTGCTTAAACCAATCAGGGCTGATAGAAAATCCGCTCTGAATGGGGGCTTTGTTGGGTGAACGTATCAATGACTCGATGCGCTTGGCGGTCGCAGGAAAGCCTTCAGGTAAAACGCCACGTATGACAAGAGGGACACCGAGATGTTCACTTTGCATTAAGAGCTGTTTAAGTGCGGTCTCTGGCATGGTCAACGACACAAAGACCATCACCCCTTTGGGCGCTTGTTCTGGATTACGTGTCGGTTTTTGAATGCCTAATAGTGGAGAGAGACTTTCTTCTTTCACCAGTTCTTGGATTTTTCGGCTAGCCTCAAGCGCTTCCTGCTGATAGGCACGGGCTTGATTTTGTACCTGGTCAATGCGAAACGGATTTGTCGCGCTGGTTTGCTGGCTGAGCTCTTGCTCAAGCTTGGCAAAAGCTTTGAGCTCTTCTTCTGTATAAGCGTGGCTTGGGAGTGAGACAATCAAGCTCAGAAAAAGGAGAGAGCGCCCAAGGGCGCTCTCAAACGATAGTGTGGTCATGCTAACCTCTTCGCTATGGACGTTTGAAGGGGGGATAGAGAGTGTGGGCGTCTTGAAAACTGATTGAACACACATTGCGAGCGTTAAGTACTTTGTAAAATGAGAACGGAAAACTCATCAAAGGAAAACTGCAATAGATGTGCTTGTGATTAGCGATATCTGTCTTTAAAAAGTCTTCGACAGAGCTTAAGTTGCTGGCAATAAAAAGATCTGACTCGCCTTGTCTTGTTGACTGTGAAAACGTCATGATTTCCCCCTTACAAAAATACACAGTTGCGTTTTCGCCACTGAACAAAACCAAAGTTATCTCCGGTGACGGGGTTGTCGTGCCCCGCTTCCCACAAGGTGGTGGTGGTCGTATAAGGATGGCACCATGCTGCATCAGGGATGGGAGACGACATTTGATAGCGGTAGCGGGATTTGGGCAAAATGGGGTCTGGATATTGATAACAAATCGCCCCATCCTCACCGCGCGTCTCCCATACGATACCTTGTCTGTGAAGCTTGTAGTTCAGCTTTTCCATCAACAGCGTCGCCGCTTGAATGGGGGTATCGCGGTAGTTCGTTGTGCCAGTCAGTGGATACGCACTGCCCTGTGAACCCAAGCACCAAAAGAGCGCATCAATAGGTAAGACAACGTTCGTTGAGGTGATCATGGCTTCAGGAACACAAGCAAGTTGTGCAATCAAGTTACCAAAAAGCAAGGCTTCTGGGTTAAGAATAAGCGACAGTTCGTCATCATCCCAAAGTGGATCAATTTCGGTCATGTAAGCGACGTCAAAATTGTCGGTGGCCATACAAGCGGCGGATTGCATCAGCTGCAACCAGTAAATAACGGGGTATTTGTACCAGTGCGCATGATAAAAGCCGCCGTCACTGCTGTCGCTGTCGCGAGCGGTCACTCGCCCACCCACTCGCTGACTGTTTGCCCCTGACATTTGCGTGCCCATGTTAACCATGCAATAAGGAACGCGGGTAATGTCCGTTAACGCGTAGGGCTCCCAATAACCAATGTTGACCCCAATTTGCACAAAGACCGGTGGCGGCTTTGGGCAATAAGAAATTGGTGAGACAGGATTATGGGTATCGGGGTATTTTGAGGGCATGACGGTGGCCGAGCCGATGGTCATAGGGAATAAGCAATCCCAACAGATGTCTGTGATGGGGTTGATAAAGCGGCTTTTGCACGCCGCGCCGGCTGCTAGGGTTGATGGTGCTATAAAAACCAATACGCAGCACAGTAGTAAAGGAAAATATCGCGGTGTCATGGCTCGTTCTCCAACGGTGTTAAGCCAGATACATCCACTTCATCGATGCGCCAGCGCGTACCTTCTTGATAAGCAATAGCAGGTACGTGAGTGATGCTGAGCCTTTCGGTTAAAAAGCCGTCTTGTGCAAAGTATATTCTGGCATCGAGTAAGGTTGCCATTTGGTTTGGGCTACCTCCGGTCAGTATCCACTTTATCGGCTTGGTGTTTTGATACTCGCTGGCAAAGCGCCTTTGCTGCGCGTCTCTTGCATCAATAAAGATCAGTACCTTGCTGAGTTCAAATTGAGGTAAAACGTCTTTTCCATCGACCTTTGGCCAAGTTCGGCTGTCAAAGGGATTGACTTTAGTACCCGCTTTGGCAATGACTTGACCGGTGGCGGGGATAATGATGTCTTTCGGGATGGTGATGCTTGGGTCAACGTAAAAGGTGCGAGGGTTGGTTGTGGTCATTAATCCTTCAACCGGCGGCGGGTTTTCAATGCTTTTTTTAACTCGCTCGGTAAATTCCTCTTGCATGTCAGCCAGCTTACCGTTTGCTTCAAATTGTCTCAGCCTGTGGTCAATCCATTCAAGCATGTCAATTTCACCGATTGGAAAGACGGGGGCGACTTGCCCCAACTCTTTTCCGTAAGCGCTAAAAGTGGCCATACCCGCTGCCAGGATGAACGGAAGCGAGCTAACTGCTCGCTCCAATTGCTTGATTAAAGGCTTCGATTTCTTTGCCATAGAAGTGCATGGAAGTCTGTTCAATGGCGTCTTCCAGTGCCATGCCTTGTTTGTAAAGATTTTCACAGTATTCAAACTCCTTGGGCTCGGTTGAGAACATGGCCCGTTTGACGGGGGAGGCAAAAAAGCGGTGATAGGTCACGTGCCCACCGGCTTTGATGCGTGCGCAGCTGTATCCTGCGGTGGAGGACTTATCAAAGCTTTTGATGATGCGCTGCTCATAAGGGCTAAACGCAGATGGGTTTTGTGACAGGTATTTATCAAACCCTTCCCCTTGGCGCAGAATGATGTGGATATCGGAGTTGTTGTAACAAGCTTTCGCCTCCTCACTGCTAAAGAAGTCTTCAATCCCTTGGGTTACCGTACAGAAAGCACCTCCGAACTTACGAGCGGTGCGATAGCCGGTGTTGATGAACTCACGGGCTTGCTCGTTCGCCCCAGACAGTAAGCTCCACGCTTCTTCAATGATGCACAGCTTCGGTGTTGAACGAGAGCCTGATAGGTACATTTGCTGATTGATCGACACCATCAGGGCGAAAATCACCGGACGAAGCACCGCTGGCGGGAAGCCATCCAACTCTAGGGTGGTGATTTCCACTTTAGGATCGAGCATCGACGGTTTGTTAAACACTTCTTTGTACATTCCGTCACTACAAAACTTTTTCAGTTGCACCGCGATGTCTTTAATGCGCCGGTCGGAATCGATGCCGGCAATCTCAATCAAGGCGTCTCTGACATCATCCACTATCGCTTGATTACCTTTTCGCTCCCAAGCGGTGACGATGGCGTCACCAAGCACGCTTTGTTGAAACGCCGTTAATGGGGCGTAAGGGGACGCGATGGTGGCAAAGAGTGCGGTGATGTTGTCGAGCGCTTCCAGCATCGGGTCAATGGCGTGTCCGTCATCATCAACAAACTCAAACTCTGCATTTTGTATCGAGCCTAAATGCGTGAAGGGGTTTAAAAAGATATTGGCGTGCGTCATGTAGGTGCCGCCGAGGCTTAACGTCAGCTTTTTGTAGCTGGAGCCTTTATCGAGTATCCACACTTTACCGCCCATGGCGTAGATGACTTCTGCCATTTCCTGAACAAAAAAGCTTTTTCCTGCCCCAGAGCCACCGGTGAGTGCGATGTTTTGGTTGTCACTGCCACAGGTAAAGGGATTGAAAAATGAGATTTGCTGGCGCATTGTGGGAAGAAGTACCCCCCCTTTGAGTTGGCAGAAGTCCATGATGAGCGGCAAGAAATTCACCAGATTGGAACTTTTTAATGTGCGCACACGACCTGCCTTTTTACAATCTTGCCACAACCCTTCACTCATCATAAAAGGCAGTGTGGAGAGCAGGGACTGTGGCTGATTCATTTTTAGCGGGATGATATCGAGTCCTGCATTACTGAACGACTCTTTCGCCGCTTGTGTGTCTTTCTTTTGGTTGTCCTTGTCGGTAAAGAGGGTGACGGTCAGTACCATTGACGCAATCGTAAACTCTTTTGAGAGCAAACCTTTCTGTATGCCTTTGCGCTCTTTGAGTTCGTCTTCTGCTGTCGGTGCGAGCAGCGCCATTTGACTGTTCACGGTTTTGTTGAGGTCTTTAATTTTGTTGTCGTTATCGGCGTTTTGTTTGCCTGTCGGTTCATTGCGAAAATTCAGTGTGACGCGATACGGACACGTAATGTTGCGTGACACGTTGCGAATGGAGGAAAACGCCTCTGGTAGCGCATAAAGTCGATAATCCCCTGGCAGTCGAGACAGGCCCATGTTCACGATCTCGGTTTGAACTTCTTTTCCTTGGTCGTTGGTATGTCGAGTGGCAATGTGACCGCGATAGGTGAGGGCTTCTGTATCGGGTGATAACGCCTGTTGGTTTAAAGGCTCTAGGGGGTTGTAGCTTTTTTCCTTTGGGCGGTCTTGCCGCTTATCAAAGTTCAAAATATCGCCCACACTGGTGAGCAACATTTCTGGGGTGACGGGCAGCAAATCAAACCCAAGTTGCGCCAGTCCTGTTTCAAGGGTGAGGCGCGCATCGAGAAGTTCTTGTGGATCTTTTTCACAGGTGGAGACAAAAAAGAACGCATCGTGATCGCGTAAGTCGAAACGATTGTTTTTTTGTCGGTGCAAAAAGCCGTGCTGCGCGGCATAGTGAGCGTAAATGGCATCGTCATTGGCCATCTTTTGGCAAATGCCCCCGCGTTGACTGAGTTGGGCTTTATTACCCTCTAAGTAGTGCGCGACGCGGTTATGGCCAAACAGTTGTACTTGATAATCCCATTTCTCACCTTGGGGTAAATCACCAATAAGGTGGCTAAGCGATTGAATAAGATCGTCATTAGCACCGCCTAGAACGCTGAGTTTGAAGCCAAACCCACGAGAGTGTGTGTTTTCAAAGACGCGTTCAATTGGGTCATAGTCTCGATAGGGCAATTCATGGTGGAGGTGGTTTTGGGCGCGTTTCGCCTCTTGGAATAAGGCGGACAGGCCACTGCTAGCACGTGAAAGCATAATGGCTCCTTTTTTCTTTTACCAATACAAAGACAGTGGCCAACTGGCACTCGCCATGGCCTCGTCAGAACGTTGGATGATTTGTTTCATTGAGAGTCGCTGATTAATCTTGCCAAATAGCGCGCGCTGGTCGCCCTGACCAGTGCCCTTCATCTAAGATGAAGTAAACATCCATGGTATCGATGTAATGGTTATCTTTACCGATGAACGGGAAGATGGTGAGTTTTTTTACCTCTTCTTGGCTTCGTTGTGGCTCCCCATCTCGGCTGCGTCTTGGCAATAGGGTGAACGCGGAAGGTGGGGCGAGTTGCGTTTGACTGGATAGGGTGTCTTGGTCTCCAGTGTAACCGTACAAGTTGTCTCTCACCTCGTTCATCGTGACACAACCTGAAACGCCACCGACTTTGTCACAGCTGTAATCGCTGTCAAAGCCGGCGCTACAGCCGGTTAAACCGAAGAGTAGTGAAAGAGAAAACAAAAATTGCAGTTTCATGATTATTCCTCACGCCCAAAGCCCACGCTGTTTAGCCCTTGTTGGGTGAGCTTTTGCGCTAATGGGTTGTTGATGGGAGCAGCTTGGTTAACTTGGGATAGTGCTGGCGAATTAGTGATGACATCGAGGATCTGATTGGTGCTGGAGACTTGTTCACGCTGTGCTTGAATGCGCGTCTCGTATTCCTCGGCTAGGAGCGGATCGAGCGGAAACCCTTCTAAAAAGACAATGTTCACTACCGAGCCTGGATTGACTTCCACAATCGGATGATAAAGTTCAGCGAGCTTGATGTAGTAGTCAGCGAGCTTACTGCCAACGCTTTCTGTTGCGCCGCCAAGCAAGCTTAATCCGATCTTATCGCTATCCACACTTTGGCTTGGCCCTAGAGCGGTTGGTGTGGTGGTTTGTGCCAACGCCTTGCCAGCATCCCCCAAGCCTTGCAAGATACCTGCAATACCTGCCATTTGAACGATTTTGCCGTTTTTCAAAATAGTGGTGCCGCGGATACCGTTACGGCCAAAGTTAAACACGGTGGCATTGACGGGGATGTCTAAGATATCACCGTTGTCTTGAATACAGCTCATGCGGTTTGTTCGTGCGATACCGCGGCTGGATGAAATTTCGCCATAAATGGCCCCTGTAATGGTACAGTTGTTCAGCTTGGACTTTTTACCATTGGGTAGGATGCCCTGATTGACGGTTTGAAAAACAATGGGTGAGGTATCCCCTTGGCCTGATACGCCCGCATTGGCATCAGCGCCGCCTGTAACCACGGCGGTGACAAAGGTGCCGGTCGGGACATAATTATCCGTTGTTCGGCGGGATTTTTTCTCATCAACGCTGGCTTGCCAATGAAATTCAAAGCTATCAAACGCGTCACCGCTAAAGGCAATGTCATCTTGTCTTCGGTAGGTGAACTCATTGATATTGCTCGTATCCACATTGTCATCGATGGCCGCCCTTGGTGGCAGACGATATTGTCCAAATGTATTGCCCTGGGCGGTGTTTGCGGTGCTTTGGCTTTCCGCGTTGAGACTTTCGGTCAGTTGTGTCTCAAGCTGGGCTTTGAGCGCCTCAATTTCATCGATCTTTTGCTGCATCTGCTGCTCTAGTCCTGCTAACTGCGATTCTTGATTGCGGTTAGTGGTGGTTTTGATGTTCTCCAGTTCGGACTCTAAGCTGTCACCAAAACGACTGAGCATGCCTTCAAATTTGGTCAGGCTTTGCTCAAGTTGATTGATTTTATCTTGTTGAAAGGTCAGGGCTGATTGGTTGTCTTTGTCGG